>JANOQK010000177.1:0-1589 GCA_031414855.1 Bacteroidia bacterium
CGTATTTGCCAGGTGTTTCGGCCACCGAGCCACTCATTCTACCTAATGCAGGGTAAAGAATTTTTTTGATGAGGGTAGATTTACCGGATCCACTTACACCGGTGATAACAGTAAGAATACCCAACGGAAATGTTACCGTAATGTTCTTAAGATTGTTTTCCCGGGCTCCAGTGATGGTAATCGAGTCTTTCCATTTTCTGCGAAATGCCGGTACAGCTATTTTTTCTTTACCCGTTAGGTAATCGGTAGTATGAGACTTGAGTTTTGTAACCCCCTTTGTAACAAGATCTTTTTGTGTCCCCTGAAAAATCAATTCCCCGCCATGTGAGCCTGCGTCTGGACCTATGTCAATAATCTGATCTGCAGCACGCATAATTTCCTCTTCGTGTTCTACAACAATCACTGTATTGCCCATGTCGCGAAGTGATTTCAAAACTTCAACCATTCGCGCAGTATCACGAGGATGTAAACCAATACTTGGTTCGTCCATGATATACATAGAACCAACAAGTGCACTTCCCAATGACGTAGCTAACTTAATCCGCTGAAATTCACCTCCAGAAAGAGTGCTGGTAACGCGATTAAGTGTGAGATAACCCAACCCAACCTTTGTCATGTATTCAAGCCGTGAACGGATTTCAGTTAAAATCCGATCTGATACTTTTTGTTCGTAGGCTGGCAATTTTATTTTTTCGAAGAAGACAAGCACATCCTCAATTGGCATTAATACCAAGTCTGTAATAGACGTATCGGCAATTTTTACATAGGAGGCATCTTTCCTAAGTTTGGTGCCCCTACAGTCCGGACAGGTTGTTCTTCCGCGATAGCGTGAAAGCATAACCCGATATTGGATCTTATGCATTTTTGTAGCGATGAACCTGAAGAACTCGTGGAGGCCTTCAAAATACTCATTGCCATTCCATACCAGGTCACGTTCTTTTTGATTCAGTTCATTGTATGCCCGATGGATTGGGAAGTCAAACTTTATTCCATTTTTCAGCAAAGGCTTAAGCCATTCACTCATTACCTCCCCTCGCCATGGAGCAATTGCATTTTCATAAACAGAAAGACTTTTGTCTGGGATGACTAAGTCCTCATCGATTCCAAGAATTTTTCCGAAGCCTTCGCAGGTTTGGCACGCTCCAAAAGGGTTGTTAAAGCTGAATAAGTTTATGGACGGCTCTGTAAAAGAAAGGCCATCCAGCTCAAACCGATCTGAGAAATGCGACTTAGCTTTGCCCTCCACATAAATAAGGCAATCACCTTGTCCTTCAAAAAAGGAAGTTTGAACAGAGTCAGAAAGCCTGAAGGTTAAATCTTCATCTGTAGCATTGACGGCAGCTCGATCAATTAGCACCTCGAATTCAACTTTTGATAGCTTAGACTTAGTAGGTTTTTTCTTTTTTTCGTCACCGGCAGGAGCGATTAGTTCTTCAATAAACTTGACTTCACCGTCAATTAAGATTCGGGCAAAACCCTTGCTGAGCAATAGATTCAACTCGTCTTCAAGTTTTCTTCCTTTTTGAATTTTAAGAGGGCAAGCCACCATCACTCGTACACCTTCTTTCTGTTGGTTGATAAAATCTACT
>JANOQK010000178.1:0-14405 GCA_031414855.1 Bacteroidia bacterium
GTATGAGATGTATTCAAAATTTTTCTGCACCGCCACAGCCATCTCCTTCATGATGTAGTTATTGTAATCGCTGGGGTTTTTAAAATTGAAATCATCTTCCTGGGCGTAGCCGTGCAAGGCGAAAAAAGTTAATAGAAAAAAGGCGAGAACAAATCGATAAATCTTGCACAAGACAAATAGACACATCGGCACATTGATCATCGGCTAATCACTCAATCACTTCCTCTACCTGATCCATCTTATCTTCAGTATAAGCACCCGAAGTTGCGAAAATAATTTTTCCGTCTTTGTCAAGAACAAAGAAATAGGGAATATCACGCTTCTCAAAATCGAGCGCTTCTTTATAGGATTTCAATTCGCCTTTATAAAATAAAATATAGGGCAATAATTGTGGGTCGATGTTCTTCAACGCTTTTTTCTTTGCTGTTCCAGTAGCCGCAGCATTCACACCTGTGAACATGGGTATAAAATACACATTGACATCATACCCAAAACCAGACATTAAGCCTTTTGTCCTTTGAATGAACTTGCCAAACACAGGTTCAAACCAGGAATTGAGTTCATCCTCTGATTTTTTGGAGTAGGCCAGACCAAGCAACGTGAACTTACCTTTTGTTTGAATAGGGAGATTGATCTTCTTGTCCTCCACCGTTTCCGCTTCCATATCCGGAAACATTTTACCAATGACCTGGGCGCTAAGACTAAAGGAGCCAACCACTAAGACAAGCGCTAAAAGAGTTTTCATGTGCTACTTCTAATTTGATTTGAAATTACGAAAATCATGCCGCATTCATGACTTGATGCGTGGCAAGGTAGAATGCGAACTTTTTTTGAAAGATGTCAGTCCAGTTATCCCTGATTCAACTTTTTCAATTGATTCTTGCCTTTTTCAAATTCAAACTTCTTACCCAAAAATTCTCTGCTTCCGAGTGTACGCAGCGTTTCAACAAAAAACCATTCTGCCTTTCCCTTTTTCTCTGTTAGTGTTAGCAATAAATAACCATGATCGCGTGCATTGATGTATTTAACATGCGGATTCATTTTTTGAACGGATTGCTCCATCATCCTCACCGTGTCGGAGCTATGATACTCATTGTCATTTGCGGAGGAGATGCTTGTTGTGCCCAGTTCGACTGCAAAAGCCCCCTTAGATGTTTTAGCATCATACGTCTTTTCAAAATCGGTGGCCGCTTCTATTGCCCATGAAGTGTGCGTATCTCCCGTAAGGAAAACCACATTGCTTATTCTTTGATTGACGATGAAATTTTTCAACGCATCTCGTTCTGCAGGGTATCCATCCCACGAATCTAGATTTCGTGGCATCTTGGGATAGGCTGGGCTTAAATCTATTTCGGAAATGATCACCTGGTTGCCAATAATTTTCCAGGTAGCGATGGATGATTGCAAATTATTCTCCAACCAAGTGAGTTGATTTGTGCCTAACATGTGTCGCGCTTCACTTTTATAGTTGGGATCGCTAAGACTATCAACAGGTTTTGTTCTGCCTTCCAATCGTTCATCCAGCATGATTACATCGGCAAGACCGCCAAAAGAAAATGAGCGATAATGAATGTTGCTTTCGCGGATAGGAAGCCATTCATAGTAGGCTTGTTTGGCTGCGGTTTTCCGTGATATAAAATCTCCATCTTCGGGTTGGTGATTTTGTGCACCCTCTGTGTACACATTATTAGCAACTTCATGATCGTCCCAAATGGTAATGAATGGATGTTGTTGATGCACCCGCCTTAAGCCAACGTCAGTCCGGTACAGCGCGTACCTTGTTCTGTAGTCATTCAACGTTATTATTTCATGTGGAGGCACATTGATTCTTCCAATGGTGGTGTCTCCATACCTGCCTATGCCATACTCATATATATAATCACCGAGATGAATTACAGCATCTAACAAAGGTCGGTCTGCAATTTTCTCATAGGCATTAAAGTATCCCCACTCCCAATTACTACAACTAACCACTGCAAATTGTAAACTATCTCGATTTCCAATCGAAGCTGTCTTAGTTCTGCCCGTGATAGAAGTCTTTCCTAAGGCCTTAAATCTATAATAGTACGTCTGTCCCGGTTTTAAGGCATCAACATCCACTTTTACTGTAAAGTCTCTGGCCGCAGACGTGTTAACGGAATCAGATTTATAAATAGAAGCAAAGCTGGTATCTTCCGCAATCTCCCATAGAACATTTATGGTTGAATCATTCTCCCTTGAAGTAACGCGAGTCCAGAGGATTACTCGATCCGGCAACGGATCACCAGAAGCAACGCCCTGATAAAATGGCCACAGCGTAGAGTCATACTGTTTAGCCAACGGATCAATTCTGATTTCTTTTGGTGCTTCCGTCTTGCAAGACACTACCAGCACACCCCAGACCAAACAAATTATCAGGTTTACCTTTTCCATAGCCACTACAATTTACCGCTAAGCTAAATTGAATCTTTTAAACTTGTATTATCCAGAAATTAGCAATGTTTGACGAATAACGAGCAATTCGCATGTAACCTTTTCGGTCAAAAACCAGTCTGTAAGCTTAATCCTCCAATTATGAAATACCTTTTTGTCTTATTACCGCTACTTGCTCTTACATCATTTGGTCAATCGAAAACAGATCAGGCTAAAAAGCTTTTTGAGGAAAGAAAGTACGAAGAGAGTAAAAAACTTCTTTCACCCATTGACGAAGATGATCGCGACTACGCAGCAGCCCAATATTATCTTGGGAGAATAGCCTTTGCCAAAAAAGAGTATGATGATGCTGCCGATTATTTTGAAGAGGCAACAGAGGCCAATGATAAAGAGGCCGAATACTTTACCTGGCTGGGGGATACCTATGGTACAATTGCTCGCGACGCAAACGTAATATCACAAGGCATGCTGGCTCCCAAAATGAAAAGTGCGTGGGAGAAGGCCATAGCACTTGATTCGAAAAATCTCGGTTCGCGTTTATCACTTATTCAATATTATTTGCAAGCCCCAGGCATCATGGGCGGAAGCGTAGACAAAGCAAAAGAAGTTGCCAGACAAGTAGCAAAGATCAAACCTGCTGAAGGTCATCGCCAGCTCGGCAACATTTATATGAAAGAAAAAAATACGACCGAAGCTGAAAAGGAATTCATTTTAATGGTGAAGGCTGATCCTACCTATGTCGGTGGACTCGCCAATTTCTATACCAGTCAGAAACAATACGACAAAGCCTTTCAACTTTTTGAGGAAGCCATTCAAAAGAATCCAACTGATTTTTTATCGATCTATCAATATGGCAGAACTAGTGCTGTCTCGGGTCAGCGACTTGAAAAAGGTGAAGAATATCTCAAGAAATATTTAACTACGTATACGCCCAAACAAAATGAACCCTCTCATGCAGGAGCCAATATGCGCCTGGGGCAGATCTATGAGAAGAAGGGAAATAAAAAGGAAGCCAAAAGATTATATGAGCTAGCTGTCAAGGCCGATGATAATTTGAAAGAAGCAAAAGAAGGGCTTGAGCGCGTGTCAAAATAAATGTCTTAAAGCCACGTGTCAATCAGAAGTATTTTATGATGCAACCCGTAACGCTTAACATTTCCCGAATAACAGACCTGGAGAAGAAATCCAGCAGAATTGAAGTAATTGATGTGCTGCGTGGATTTACTTTGTTAGGAATTATTTTGGTGCATATGACCGAACAGTATTATGCAGGACAAGCACCCGAACAATATGCAAACTTTATGGCGCCTGATATTGCCGATCAGATTGTCAGTGGATTTATTGGAATTTTTATTCAGGGAAAGTTCTACATGATTTTTTCCTTTTTGTTTGGTTTAAGTTTTTATATCCAACTTTCTAAGAGTGATGGAAGCACAAGCTTTATAATCCGATTTTTCTGGCGTTTGTTGATTCTATTTGGAATTGGATTTATTCATCACCTTCATTATCGCGGGGACATTCTTACCATCTATGCCATCCTTGGTGTGGTGCTTTTATTAACGTATCGATTACCCGACCGCTATTTATTAGTCATTGCCATTCTGCTCATTCTCGATGTTCCCGCTTTTTTAACTAGACTAAAAGATGTGATTTGGGTTCCAGCCACTGGTGGAAATCCTTTTCTCAATGCGGATCAACCTAGTTTATTAGCCTACTACAACACGGTAAAGTCTGGAACTTACGTTGAAATTCTTAAAGCAAATCTGGCTGAGTTTTCAGTGAAAATGTATTTTCAAGTTTTGTCGGGAAGGCTTTACATCACCATAGGTCTTTTTCTGCTGGGGCTGTATGCTGGCCGGAAAAATTTCTTTGAGCATATTGAATCTAAGAAACTTCTTTTCAAAAAATTATTAAAAGGTTCTCTGTGGACATTACTAGTATGTGTTCTGTTTTCTGTGGCCTTCTTTGGTGGAGCACAAGCGCTTGGCATAAAGACTTCCGAACAACTTCAATGGATGGTTGGTGGCGAAGTGTTTGATGTGTTCAACACCGCACTGGCCATTATCTATGTTACCGGCATTCTTTTACTCTTCCAAAAAGAAAAATGGAGGCCACGGCTTATGCATTTTTATGCCGTGGGTCGAATGGGTCTGACCACTTATTTGATGCAAACTTTTTTTGGCGTACTCATTTTCTTTTCATTCGGCCTTGGCTTATTAGGTGAGATAGGTGCTGCTATTGCTTTTGTAATCGCTATTGGCTTATATATTGCCCAAATCCAATTCAGTAAATTCTGGCTCACTCATTTTCAATATGGCATTTTTGAATGGCTGTGGAGAAGTCTTACCTATCTACGAATTCAAGCCCTTAGAAAAGCAACTACTCTTAAAATAGTTACTTCTTAAAAACTATTTGAACAAAGGAGGCACCATTTCTTCCCATTCACTAGCTTGCTGATAGGCATGTGCCAATGAAACAACTGAAGCTTCACCAAATAATTTTCCTAAGAATGAAATACTGGTAGGATTTCCTTTGTCGGTAAAACCATTTGGCACAACCACACACGGATGTCCCGTGAGATTTGTCGTTAACAACTGCGTTCCGCCAAAACTCGGAGTTACAATCACATCAAAATCTTTTGTCTTAGAATAGTAATCCTGAATAAGCTGGTAACGAATACGGGAAGCATTGATGTATTCAACATCTGGGATAAAACGAGCCGTGCGAAACGTATTGGGCCAGGCAAATCTTCGTTGATCTGTCATTAAGCTATCGCGGTTTGAACGCGTCAGTTCATCAAAAGCAGCGGCTGCTTCTGCCGTAAGCATCAATCGAACAGCCGCAACAGGAATATTGGCAGGCAGCTCTACCGGAATGAGCTCAACCCCGAGTGATTTAAGTATATCCAGGGTTTTCTGATCATTGGCTTTAGTCGGGTACTCTGCATCAAATAATGTTTTCAAATATCCCACCTTCAGTTTTTTGATTGGTGTTTTCGCAGCGTAATTAAAAGAAGCATTCCGCACATGACTATCCAGACCGTCAGTGCCGCGAATAGTTTCCAATACAATAGCACAATCTAATACAGATCGACAGATCGGCCCAATCTTATCCATGCTCCAGCTCAAGGCCATCGCACCATGGCGGCTAACTCTTCCATACCTTGGTCTCAAACCACTTGCTCCACAACGGGTGGCCGGAGAAACGATAGACCCCAGAGTTTCTGTTCCAATTGCAAAAGCAACAAGGCCTGCAACGGTAGCAGAACTAGAGCCAGCGCTGGACCCGCTCGATCCGTCTTTTAAGTTCCATGGATTTTTTGTCACCCCTCCATACCAAATGTCACCCATCGCCAAAGCTCCTAGGGTAAGTTTCACCAAGAGTACCGCACCAGCCTCTTCTAATTTTTTTACTACAGTAGCTGTTTCATTGAACACTTGACCCTTATAAGGCGCTGCGCCCCAAGTAGTTTCCACTCCGTCCACAGACAAAAGATCCTTGATACCATACGGCACGCCATGCAACAGGCCCCTGTATTTTCCTTTTGATATTTCCTCATCCGCCTTCTGCGCTTGCTTCAAGGCCCATTCTTCCATTAAAGTAATTGAACACTGTAATGTGTCTGAATATTTTTTTAGTCGCCTCAGGTATAATTGTGTGAGTTCAACTGAGCTAATCTTTTTTGTTTTGATCAGTGTCGCTAATTTATAAACGGGGTAAAAGGCCAGCTCCTCTTTGTTGGCAGGCAAGTTCACCTCCTTGGGTAAGCCCCAGTCAAGTGGTTTTTGCTGTGTGTCTATTTGCATCCCAACAGGAAGGGGGTCGAACACCAGTGACATTGGAATATTATTGCCTAGTTTGAATTGATGAATAGCCTCGAATGATTTTTGATAATTTTGTAATCCCCCAAAGAGCGAATCGCGTTCTGCCTGCGTGAAATTAAGATCGTAAAAGGGCTCAATCTTAGACGTGGGATATTTTTCCTGTGCAAAACAAAGTTGGGCCACTAATGAGCAAAGCAGAATAAAAGAAAGCTTGTAAATTGGGTACTTATTCATAAGTCAATTTTTAATAGAGAGGGAAATCTACACAATGAAAACTTACTTTTTAAAACTATATCAGTACAACTTTTGGGCAACACAACGAGTTCTAAATTGTTTAGAAAAGCAGCAAGTTTCTGACGAAAAAATACTTTCCATCATGGGCCATATAGTAGCCGCCCAATTTTTGTGGCTCCATCGTATTAAGGGATTGCCGCCAGCGAAAGTGAAACTATGGGGTGAATATAGACTGCCTCAGCTTATAACCATGGCGGATGAAGCTGGAAAATTGTGGCTTGAGTTTGTTGAAGTCACAGAAAACTTCAATCGGGATTTGGAATACATCAATTACGTGGGCGAGCCTTACATCACCAATGTGGAAATGATCATGATTCATCTGGTCAATCACTCCAGCTATCACCGCGCACAGATTGCTTTATTGTTGCGTCAAAAAGGATTTGAACCGATCAACACTGATTTTATCACCTATGACAGGGTGCTACGCGGACAATGGAAAGATTAATACCATCTTGAACATACTGAATACATATCTGTTAAAACATTGTTAAAACATAATCCTTAACTCCAATGAAAAAAATATTTTTCTTGCTGGCGTTCATCGTTTCGATGACTGGCGTTGCGCAAAATGACATTACGGTGTGCCACACTTCGGCAACGGACAAATTTGCCGTGTTTGCATCTAATAAAAAATTCAACCGTGATCACCCTAGTCCGCTTGCCTATGTTCACGAAAGTGCAGCAGGTGGAGAAATGATTAAGTTCAAAACAGCTGATGGAATGGAGGCCAACGCCTACTTGATCAAAGCCAAAACAAAAACAGACAACTGGGTTTTTGTTTTCCAGGAATGGTGGGGATTGAATGACCACATTAAGCGTGAATCAGAAAATTTATATAACGATTTAGGCAATGTAAATGTATTGGCTTTGGATATGTACGATGGCAAGCTCGCAACTGATCCGCAAGCAGCCGGAAAATACATGGGCGAATTTAAACAAGACCGCGGTACAGAAATTGTAAAGGGAGCTATGACGTACGTTGGAAAAAAGGCAAAAGTTGCTACTGTCGGTTGGTGCTTTGGTGGCGGCCAATCCATGCAGGCTTCCTTAACAGCTGGCAAGCAAGCCGTGGCATGTGTCATTTATTATGGTATGCCTGAAGGCGATGTTGAACGGCTTAAAACATTGAATTGTGATGTGTTAGATATTTGGCCAACTCAAGATGGTTGGATCAACAAAGACGTAACCGAGAAGTTTGAAAAGGATATGACTGCTGCCGGAAAAAAATTAACTGTAAAATCCTACGATGCTGCACATGCATTTGCCAATCCAAGCAATCCCAAATATAATAAAGAGTTTACCGCTGATGCGTACAAGAATACGTTGGAGTTTTTTAAAGCAAGATTGAAATGATTTGACGATGAGTTGATTTGAAAATTTGATGATTAAAGATGAGCGATTGTATTCAATCCTCAAATCAACTCATCATCAAATTTTCAAATTGGTTTACTCCCAAATGACCACACTATCCTTCGTGTGATACCATGCCGTGTATTTAGGCACATGGATTTTCTCCACTTCATTTCTCTTCACCTTCAGGGTGGGTGTTAATAACCCATTCTCAATGGTCCAGTCATCCTTCAAGACAACTGCCTTTTCAAGCACTTCATATTTCTGAAGCGTAGGGTTTATTTCATTCAGGGAAGCAGACAGACTTTCCTTAATTTCTTCTTTTGATTTCTTTTTTCCTGCAGCTGACAAAACGAATAATGCAATAGGTTGTGGAATCCCCATACCCACCACGCATACCTGTTCCACATCTGCGTTGGCGAGCAACTTCATTTCAATGGGCGTTGGTGAGATATATTTTCCTTTATCGGTTTTGAATTGATCTTTTGCGCGGCCTGTGATTTTCAGAAAGCCATCTTTATCGTATTCACCAAGGTCTCCGGTTTTCAAAAATCCATCTTCATCAAATGCTTCCGCTGTAAGCTCAGGTTCTTTATAGTATCCTTTTAAATTACTGACGCTTTTCAAACGAAATTCTCCGCCTTCGGCAATTTTTACCTGAAGTCCAGATAATTTCTGTCCGACAGTGCCAAGTCTGTTCGCACCATGCCGATTGAAGTGAGAATACACACAATCTTCTGTCATGCCATAGGCTTGAAAAATAGTGACTCCAATTTTTTCAAACCATTGGACAAGGTCAGGTGAAATTGGAGCCGCTCCACTGTAGATGTGCGTGGCATTGGTAAGACCCAAGCCTTTCTTGATTTTGTTTTTTATCAAAGAACTAACAATTGGTATTGATAAAAGCGTGTTTAGTTTTTTCTGTGGCAGTTTTTCTAAAATCTTTTCCTGAAACTTGGCCCAAATGCGTGGCACAGCAAAGAAGATATTGGGTTGTGTTTCGGCCAGGTTTTTTGGAAACTGTTCCAATGATTCTGAAAAAGAAAAATCAGCACCAGAATAGAATCCCGTCATTTCAATTCCCATACGCTCGGCAATGTGACTGAGGGGCAAATAGGAAAACAACTTTGGTCGATGTGGTAAATTAAGATCGCTAATCGCTACCTGAACAACCGTATCAAACGCTTCTGTTGTATGCATCACGCCTTTTGGCTTTCCGGTAGTGCCTGACGTATAAATGATGGTTAATAGATCTTCTTTTTTCCACGAATAAACTTCAGCTATTGGTTTTTCAGTCTTAATTAAACTCTCCCATGATTTGGATTCATGTACTCCGTAGGTTTCAATTCCAATTTTAATAACATCAGCAGGTATACCATCTTTTTGTGATTCATATTGATCAAGCTTACCTACGATGATAACTTTCGCTCCGCTGTGCTCCAAAATTTGTTGTATGGAAGCTGCCGTGAGTGTTGGGTAGAGCGGAATTGAAACATGGCCCACCATCATAATTGCCAAATCAGCCATTATCCAATGCGCGCAATTCTTTGAAATTAGAGCAATGTGGCTTTTTGGCGGAAGATTAAGCGACTGAAAGCTGGACGCTATTCTTCGGGCTTCATCTCCTGCTTGCGCATACGTCCACGTTTTCCATTGCCCTTCAAAAGGTTGGCGAAGAAACTGGCGAGTGGGATTTTCTTTTTCCCAGAAAAGAAATTTTTCGAGCGGGGTAGAAGCAGCCATAGTTGTGTGTTTTGGTAAGACTAGTTAAGGATAAATGATGGGAAATAAAACAAGAAAATTTGATCACCTCATACAAAGAAAGGGTACAAATCAATAAACCCAACTATTTTTTAGCAGCTTATTTCTACCTTCACGGCATGACTCAGATTTCTAAAAAACTCTTTCTTCTCGATGCCTACGCATTGATATACCGCGCACATTTTGCCTTTACCAAAAATCCACGTATTAATTCAAAAGGTCACAATACTTCCGTTCCATTTGGATTCACCAACACGCTGTTGGAAGTAATTCAAAAGCAAAAGCCTACGCACATTGGTATTGCATTTGATACTCCAGCTAAAACCTTTCGAGATGAAATATTTAAAGAATATAAAGCTACCCGGCAAGCTACTCCTGAGGACATAAAAGCAGGCATACCTACTGTTAAAGATATTATTCGCGGTTTCAATATTCCTATTCTGGAAATGGATGGCTATGAAGCGGATGATATCATTGGAACAATGGCATTGCACGCCTCCAAAAACGGATTCGATGTTTTTATGATGACACCCGACAAAGACTTTGGCCAATTAGTGACCGATAAAGTCTTGTTGTATAAGCCCGCTTACATGGGCAACTCGGTCGACATTATGGGCCCCAAAGAGGTCTGCGAGAAGTGGGACATCTCTAATGTTTCTCAGGTAATTGATATTCTGGGTTTGCAGGGCGATACGTCTGATAATATTCCAGGCATACCCGGTGTTGGGCCAAAGACTGCGGCAGATCTGTTGAAACAATATGGATCTGTTGAAAATATTATCGCACATTCTAGTGAGTTAAAAGGAAAACTCAAAGAGCGCGTTGAGCAATTTGGTGATCAGGCCATCCTTTCCAAAAAACTCGCAACAATTATCACTAATGTTCCAGTAAAGTGGGATGAAGAGGATTTGATCTACACTGGCCCTGATGCCGAAAAATTAAAACCCATTCTGGAAGAGCTTGAATTCAAGACGATGATGCCGCGTATTTTCAGTGTGGCTTCAGGTTCGGCTACTATTGTTGCTCCCATTGCCGCTGCACCAAAAGCTGCACAGCTTTCCATGTTTGGATCAGCATCCGAATCCCTGTCAATGGATGATGCTGATAAAAAATCGATTGACCAATCTGCTGTTAAGTATAGAGAACTTAAAGAGGATGAATTTAAAGACCTCGCTGAAAAACTAAAGAGTCAAAAGGAATTTTCGGTTGAAGCAGTAACAGACGAAGCGGAAACATTTGATTTTAAAATAACAAAACTCGTCTTCTCTTTTTCGGCTGGAGATTCAGCGGTTGTTCCGGTTGGAAAAGATGCCGGTGCCACGATCAAAATATTTGCTGATGTACTGTCTGATGAACGAATCGGAAAAGTGGGCCACAATATTAAAGGTTCTATTTTGGCGTTAAAAAAATATGGAGTCAACATGCGTGGGCAACTTTTCGATACTATGCTGGCACATTACCTGATTGAACCGGAAGCCTCACATGACCTTGGAATTTTAGTCAATCAGTTTTTGAACTATCAATTAAAAAGCGCAGGCGATGATGTGATGGTTATGTGCGAACGCGCAGATCAAATCCTGCAACTAAAGTCTCATCTTCAAAGTGAACTGGAAAAGCGTGGACACTTTCGTTTGATGCGTGAAGTGGAAATGCCTTTGATATATGTGCTTGCTGCAATGGAGTTTGAAGGCGTGGCCCTTGATGAAGAAGCGCTGAAATGGATGTCGGAAGCATTAAAGAAAGACAGTGAGAAAGTTCAGAAAGAAATTTATGAAATAGCAGGAGCAGAATTCAACATTGGTTCGCCTAAACAATTGGGAGAAATTTTATTCGACAAAATGAAGCTTCTTGATAAGGCCAAGAAGACCAAAACAGGACAATATGCGACCGGAGAAGAAGTACTGGTAAAACTTGCTGGTGAACATGAGATCGCAAAAAAAATTCTTGATTATCGTGAATATGAAAAACTGAGATCAACCTATGTAGATGCTCTTCCAAGAATGGTGAGCAAAGACGATCATCGCATCCACACCGATTACAGACAAGCTGTTGCCGCTACTGGGCGATTGAGTTCAAATAATCCCAACCTTCAAAACATTCCCATTCGCACGGAGAAAGGGAGGCAAATCCGTGGTGCTTTTGTTCCTCGTGATAAAAATTATCTTTTTATGTCTGCCGATTACTCGCAGATTGAATTGCGCATAGCTGCTTCGTTTGCTAAGGATGCCACGATGATCGAAGCCTTCCGCACAGGCAGAGATATCCACACTACCACTGCTGCAAAAGTTTTTAAAGTAGAGTTAGAAAAAGTAACGCCCGACATGAGACGCAAAGCCAAAGAGGTCAACTTCGGAATATTGTATGGAAGCACAGCTTTTGGTCTATCTCAAAATCTAAATATTTCTCGAACGGAAGCTGCTGAAATAATAGAATCATATTTTAAAGAGTTTGCGGCCATCAAACGCTACATGGATGACAGCATCAACTCGGCCCGTGAAAATGAATATGTCGAAACTATTTTAGGGAGAAGAAGATACCTACGCGACATCAATTCAAAAAATATTTCAACACGCGGTTTTGCAGAACGAAACGCAATCAATGCCCCCATTCAGGGAAGTGCAGCGGACATCATCAAGATTGCCATGATCAGTATTCAGAAATGGCTGGAACGTGAGAAACTCAAAACTAAAATGATCATGCAGGTGCACGATGAATTGGTGTTTGACCTCCATGTTTCAGAACAGGAAATTGTTAAACCAAAGATCCGGGAGCTAATGAAGACTGCTGTGATCTTAGACGTGCCTATGGAAGTTGAAGTCGGTGTCGGGAAGAATTGGTTGGAAGCGCATTAAAGTCATTTCGAGTGCGCATTCTTTTTTATTTCGCATATATTTAGTTGCGAGAAATCTTCCTTCGAACAACCTGGCAAGTGAGTTAGGCAAGATTTCTCCCTTCGGCCGAAATGACTTTGTCCTTTCTAGACAGATTAGGTAACGTGACAAAACCGATTACTGTTTACCTTATCACCGATTACCTTTCCTATCCCCATTTCCCTTCCACCGTCCTTGAGCCTTTTCATGAAATTCAACCAGTCGATGTTGTTGTTCATCCGTAAGTATTGGTTTCAATTGAACTTTCACTGAATCGAGCACTACACTCATCTGCGAGTTTGACGAAACTTCAATGGCTTCAATCTGTCGAGAGGCCCAATCGGTGATAGGCTTAATCTGTTTTACCTGAGCACTGTCGGGCTGTACAATTTTATAGATGGTGCTTGCAAACCATTCTTTCTTGCGTTCGGTACTAATGTCGCGTCCACCTCGTCCATGCCGTCTTCCTTCATATTTTTGAAAGAACCCCGGAACCAGTAATCCAATTAAGATACCGACAACAAGAGTTGCACTTAAAATCAATATCGCTTTTCTTCGTTCGCTTGTCATAAGTCGTTATTTAAAATCTCATTGAAATCAAAAGAAACAATTTCTTCTGTTTGGGTAGTTGTGTGCTCCAATCCAAAAAGAGATTGCAGATTTAGCTGTTCGGCAAAAACGGCATTGAGTGCAAGGAGCGCAATCACAATCCCAACTGCAGCCAGCTGATATTTTTTAAAGAACGCAAGGATCTGCCTGTCAATCTGTATCCCTACATTTTGAATCTTTGTTACTATTTTTCTTGAAAAGTAAGGCCCAAACGATGTGGGACTCGTTCTCAATAGAACTTCTCTGATTTTTTTATAGTGCGAAAGATCAGTTGCCACACCTGAATTTGCTTTAAGCGCTTTTAACAGAAGTTCTTTCTCCTCTGTATTCATCGGCTCATCGAATGAACGGATATATAAATCTTCAATTTCTTGTGGTGTCATGCTTTGTAATGTTTAGCTAATACCAACTTCAATTTTTTCTGAGCTCTCGATAATCTTGATAGAACAGTACCAAGAGGTATTCCTAAAATTTCCGCGGTCTCTTCTGTCGAATACCCTTCCATCATTCTAAGTGAAACCACGGCTTGAAAGTCAACATCTAAACGACTGATTTCATAATGAATAATGTCTTTCATGTCTGCGTTTTCATCCGGTGTCTTCACCCAGTGTCTGCTTTCTATAGGCATAAAAAACAGGTTCCTTCTTTTTCTTCTCTTGATTTCATTTAACGAGAGATTGATTGCAATTCGTATCAGGTACGTACTCACTGTTGACTCTCCCTTAAACTTATCCAATGCCTCATAAAAACGAATAAACACTTCCTGCCCAACATCAACAGCTTCGGTTGTATCGCCCAAAATGGACTTCACAACTCCAGCCACCCTTCCCTCATGACGATCCACTAGCTCCTTAAAAGCCGCCATATCGTCATTTTTAGATGCGTTCACCAAATTTTCATCACTCTCCTGATTCATTTCTGGCATTTCTCGCGATCGCTGGCTTATTGGTTTCGGACATTAGACATTGGTCATTCCTCTTTTATTCCACTTGTGCTGGAAATATTTTAAATCCTGATTTGACTCTCTTAATATAGAGATAAGTCTGGTAAGCGGTGAATGTGCTTCTTTATAAAAATTATTTTTCCGAGGGAATAAGACGCAGATATCGATTGTCTAATTGAAAAAATAAAATCATGAAAAAAATCATTCCAACATTATTAGCACTTTTTATCTTGCTGATAGCAGGTAATGTACAAGCCTCAGCTGATTCCATTCAACACAAAGGCAGAAATCATCGTGACCATAATTCGCATGATAAAAAAAACGGACATTGGAAGGGAATTC
>JANOQK010000179.1:0-15841 GCA_031414855.1 Bacteroidia bacterium
GGCTTTCTGGTGATTGGCTTGTCAGGGAAAATTCTGATCCAAACCTGTCCTTCACGCTTCATAGCACGGGTAACCGCAACCCTGGCTGCTTCCAATTGACGAGCTGTAATCCATCCTGGCTCAACAGCTTTCAGTGCGAAAGAACCAAATGCGATGGTATGTCCACGAGTGGCCATGCCCTTCACTTTGCCTTTTTGCATCTTTCTGAATTTCGTCCTTTTTGGCTGTAACATGTTAGTCTACTTTACTATATCTGTCTACCTATTAATCTTATCTCTTTCCACCGCGAGGAGCACCAGCACCACCGCGATTACCCACTCCGGCTCCTCCACGGTTTCCACCGCGATCGCCACCACCAGAACCACCTCTTCTATCACCACCTCTGTCTCCACCACGATCATTTCTATCACGAGGACCAGCGCTTCTTCTTTCATTACCAGGTGCACCACCTTTGTTTTCACCTTGAGCATTGCTTACCATTCCCACATTAGGAGAAAGATCGCGCTTGCCGTATACTTCACCTTTGAATATCCATACTTTGATACCAATCTTTCCGTACACAGTTTGTGCTTCAGAGATTGCATAATCAATATCAGCACGCAGCGTGTGCAATGGAATACGTCCTTCCTTATACTGTTCAGTACGTGCCATATCAGCACCAGCCAAACGTCCGGACAATTTGATCTTAATACCTTCTGCGCCTACTCTCATGGCTGAAGCAATTGCTTGCTTCATTGCTCTTCTATATGAAATACGAGCTTCCAACTGTTGAGCTACTGATTCGCCAACAAGCTTAGCATCTAGTTCAGGTCTTTTTATTTCAAAGATGTTAATCTGAACATCTTTCTGAGTGAGTTTCTTCAACTCTTCCTTGATCTTATCAACTTCAGTTCCACCTTTTCCAATCACAACACCTGGACGGGCAGTGTGAACAGTCAATGTGATTCTTTTTAGTGTGCGCTCAATTACCACTTTTGAAATTCCGCCTTTCGGGATACGAGCATCCACATACTTTCTGATTTTCTGGTCTTCCACCAATTTATCAGAGAAGGTTTTGCCACCATACCAGCTGGAATCCCAACCGCGTACGATTCCTAATCTAAAACCAACAGGGTTAATTTTCTGTCCCATTATTACTTCGTTTCTTTTTTAGGTTTTCCTTCAACAACTGCTGGAGCTGGCATTCTGTCAACAATCAACGTAACGTGATTGCTTCTTTTTCTGATGCGGTGAGCTCTTCCTTGTGGAGCTGGTCTCAAGCGCTTCAATTGACGGCCGCCATCCACAAAAATTTCTTTCACATACAAGTCAGCTTCTTCCAACTTCACATCACTGTTTTTTGCTTCCCATGCAGAGATAGCAGATAACAATAGTTTCTCAAGTTTTGCAGCAGCATGCTGCGCTTCGTATTTCAGAATACTAAGTGCCTTACTCACACGCTCTCCGCGGATGATATCAGCTACTAATCTCATCTTACGAGGAGATGAAGGAACATTCTTTAAATATGCTGTTGAAGGACCTGACTTTGCAGCAGCTTTAACTGCGGCAATTTTAGCTCTCTTAACAACAGATCTTTTTGTTTTCTTTTCTACTGTTTCCATATCAGCTTACTTTTTACCTGCACCAGCTGCAGGACCTGCTGCTTTATTATTACCTGAGTGACCTTTGAATGTGCGCGTTGCAGCGAATTCACCCAACTTATGGCCAATCATATTTTCAGTTACATAAACCGGGATAAACTTATTGCCGTTATGCACAGCAAATGTATGACCGATCAAATCAGGAGTAATTGTAGATCTGCGTGACCATGTTTTGATCACCGATTTCTTTCCAGACTGCTCCATCGTCTGAACTTTCTTTTCGAGCCGTACATCGAGGTACGGACCTTTTTTAATTGACCTTCCCATTGTTATTTCTTCCTCCTTGCAATGATTAAACCATCAGAATATTTCTTTGGGTGACGGGTTTTCTTACCCTTCGCCAACAAGCCTTTGCGTGATCTTGGATGACCACCTGAAGCTCTACCTTCACCACCACCCATCGGGTGATCTACAGGGTTCATCGCTACTGGCCTTGTACGAGGACGAACGCCTCTCCAACGGCTACGACCAGCTTTACCCACGCTTTCATTCATGTGTTCCGAATTGGAAACAACTCCAACCGTAGCAATACACTTCGATAACACTAAGCGCATTTCGCCAGAAGGCATTTTCAAAGTAGCGTACTCGCCTTCGCGGGCTACTAACTGAACGAAAGAACCAGCGCTGCGGGCAATTGATGCGCCTCGTCCAGGTCTATTTTCTACGTTGTGTACAATTGTACCAACTGGAATCTTTGCTAATGGAAGAGCATTACCTACTTCAGGAGCAACATCGTCACCAGAAATTAATGTCTGGCCAACAGTGATGCCTTGCGGAGCAACGATATATGTTTTGAAACCGTCAGCATAATATAATTTAGCAACTCGAGCAGTTCGGGTTGGATCGTACTCGATCGACTGGACTACAGCAGGCACTCCAAACTTGTCGCGTTTGAAATCAATCTGTCTAAGTTTTTGCTTGTGACCACCACCTATGTAGCGCATGGTCATCGTACCCTGGCTATTACGGCCACCTGTTTTCTTAAGGGTAGTCAACAAAGACTTCTCAGGTTTGGTCTCAGTAATATCTGAGAAACCAGGAGAAAGCCTGTGACGGGTGCCTGGGGTAATCGGTTTAAGTTTCTTCAACGCCATCGCTTCAAAAATTATACGTTGCTATAAAAATCTATTACTTCTCCTGCTGCCAAGGTTACCATTGCCTTTTTGTAATTAGGCTTGCGACCTGACAGAACACCAGCTTTTGTATGGCGGGTTTTAAACTTACCCATAACTGTTAGCGTATTGACACGCTTAACATTTACACCATACATTTTTTCAACTGCGTTCTTAATCTCTACTTTGTTTGCATTGGCATCTACAATAAATCCGTAGGTACCTTTCTCATTAAGAGCAGAGACTTTTTCAGTAACCAGAGGTTGTTTTAATATGCTCATTGGACTGGTTATTTTAAAAGGTTATCAAATTTGCTGATAGAACTCTCCAACAAAATCAACTTGTCAGCATTCATCAAATCAAATGTGGTGACTTGTGCTGCGGTAACTATTTTTGTGTTTTGAACATTTCTTCCAGACAATACAATATTCTTGTTTACTTCAGGAAGAACCAGGAGGGTCTTTTGATCATTCAAAGCCAATGACTTCATCATGCTTTGATACTGCTTGGTCTTAGGAGCTTCGAAATTAAAGTCTTCCAAAATAGCAATCATATTATCTTTAGCCTTGTAAGTGAGGGCAGATCTTTTTGCCAACTCTTTTACTTTCTTGTTAAGCTTGAAAGAGTAGTCGCGTGGCTGAGGACCGAATACACGGCCACCACCTTTGAAAAGTGGGCTCTTAATATTACCCGCACGGGCACCACCAGTTCCTTTTTGCTTCTTAATCTTTTTTGAAGATCCGGAGATCTCATTACGTTGCTTGGCCTTACTTGTGCCTTGACGTTGATTGGCGAGGTAACTTTTTACATCCAGCCAGATCGCGTGGTCGTTAGGCTCGATAGCGAAAACCTCACTATTGAGGTCAATCGTACGGCCTGTGCTTTCGCCACTATATTTCAATACTGCTATACTCATCACTTTTGCAGAATTACAGTTGAGTTCTTAGCTCCGGGAACGGAACCACTTATTAAAATCAAATTTTGTTCAGGCATGATCTTGATCACTTTCAAGTTGTTCAATTTCTTGCGGTCGTTGCCCATGCGGCCAGGAAGACGCTTACCTTTAATTACGCGTGATGCGAAAGATGCGTTACCCATAGATCCAGGAGCACGAAGACGATTATGCTGACCGTGGGTCTGGCCACCTACACCGGCAAAGTTGTGACGCTTTACAACGCCCTGGAATCCCTTACCTTTTGAAGTTCCGATTGCATCGATAAAGTCACCTTCAACGAAAATATCCTGAACACGAATTTCTTTTCCTAACTCAGCCATGGTATCGTACTCCGCACTGAAATCGCGGAACTCAATAACCTTGCGCTTAGGGGTAGTGCTGGCTTTTTTGAAATGCCCTACCATTGCATTGGGAGTGTTCTTTTCTTTTTTCTCACCAAAAGCAATCTGAACAGCCTTGTAGCCATCAGTCTCCGAGTTTTTAACTTGGGTGACAATACAAGGACCTGCCTCAATGACGGTGACCGCAATATTGTGGCCTTCAGCGTTGAAAACGCTTGTCATTCCTATCTTCTTTCCAATTATACCAGGCATAACTTTAACCCTTTTTTGCTTGTTTCTAAGTCCATTTACGGGTTCTGTACCGCAAAAAGGACTGCAAAGATAGGAACAGTTAGGGAGTTACCAAGTCTGGGTTTCAAAATTTACTGAGGATTTTGGGGTTTGTGGAGATTATAGAGAATTATTGCCTCGTTGTGATTTGATTTACAGGTAGTTATGAGGCTATAATAAATGTTGAAAAGAGAATAGAATTTTGGTTTTCAGCAGAGCCGCAAGATGGTGCGGCTCATTGTTTAAAATTTTGGGAGGAGACGCAAAATTTTGCGGTTGAGACGCAATATCTTGCGTCTGTACAATTTATTCAGGCCTTGAAGGGCAAATGCATTTTCCCGTCCTTAGCCGAAAAAAGTGGAAAAAGTCCGGAAAGGAAATCGAGCCATAGTCTTCTTGCTGATCTCATTGGGGATACTTTTTCTTCTTAATCTCTCTTTGGGGAGCATTGAAATTCCTATAAATCAGATTCTGGAAAGCCTTTCTGGGCAAAGCGTTGATAATGTCTGGAACGACATTATCTGGCAATTTCGCCTACCAAAGGCCATTACCTGTGTTATAGCTGGAGCTTCATTGGCCACTGGGGGATTACTGATGCAAACACTTTTCAGAAATCCTTTGGCCGGACCGGACGTACTTGGGTTAAGTGCTGGGGCAAGTCTTTTGGTTTCACTTATGATCTTATCGGGGAATGCGATCGCTTTATTTTCAGGGCCGTGGGCAATTTCGATTGCAGCGAGTATTGGAAGCGCTGGCGTTTTTCTTCTTGTAATTGCACTAGCTCAGCGTCTTCGCGATAATGTCTCACTTCTTATAGTAGGACTCATGATTGCTGCTATCACGCAGTCTATAGTAAGTGTCTTACAGTTTATCAGCAAAGCCGAGGATTTACAAACCTTCATGATCTGGACGCTTGGCAGCGTGGGCGGAACAAGCTGGCGAGAGATTAATGTGATGGCTGTCATCTTTCTGGTTGGTGGACTAATCAGCTTCGCTTCTATAAAATCGCTAAATGCCATGCTTTTGGGAGACAACTACGCCCAAAGCATTGGGACTAATCTGAAGAAATCAAGGTTCTTAATTGTACTTTCCACCAGCTTAATGGCAGGAGCCGTAACGGCATTTTGTGGGCCGATAGCTTTTGTTGGTCTGGCGGTTCCTCATATGGTAAGATCCTTTATCAAAACCAGCAATCATAAAGTGTTGATTCCTTCAGTAATGATAGGCGGAGCCATTCTTCTTCTGCTTTGCGATATGATTGCTCAATTGCCTGGAAGTATTCAACTATTACCACTTAATGCAGTGACTTCTGTAATTGGTGCGCCCGTTGTGATCTGGATGATTTTGAAAAATAAAAAGACTTCGGTTTAACAAATGACCTCTCTCCTTTCCATACGAAATCTGAATCTCGGCTACTTCAATGGTAAGGAGAAGAATCTTCTTTTTGAAAATCTCAATCTCGATTTGGTGGCAGGCGAACTTGTGTGTTTCATGGGGTCTAATGGGATTGGCAAATCAACTTTGATCAGAACATTGGCCGGATTACAGAAACCATTGTCTGGTACAATTAACACTGAGAAGAAAATCGCAGTAGTACTTACTGATCGCATCCACGCCTACAACATGACGGTGAGAGACCTTGTTATGTTTGGACGTTATCCCTATTTGAATTGGAATATTAAACTCAATGAAGAGGACTATTCCATCATTGATCGTTCCCTTTCACAAGTTCACCTAAAACATCTGGCCGATAAAAACATTGAAGAACTGAGTGACGGCCAACTGCAGATGACGATGATCGCGCGGGCATTGGCACAAGAGACGGAAATACTTTTATTGGATGAACCGACTGCACACCTTGATTTGAACAATCGCGTAGAGATCATGAATTTGCTGCGACACCTGGCACGAACAACTAACAAAGCAATTCTTATAGCCACACATGAATTGGATTTGGCTTTGCAAACAGCGGACCAAATCTGGCTGGCGACTTCGGATAAAAAAATATTAACCGGCTTACCCGAAGATTTAGTATTGGATGGTTCCTTCGATGAAGTCTTTCAATTGAAAGGATTTGATCTAAAGACCGGAAAGATGAGCCACGAAGCCCATCGTAAAATTTCAGTTCAACTGATTGGCGAGGGGCATGAATATTTGTGGACAAAGAATGCGCTGGAGCGGAGTGGATACAACATTGCCACTGATGCACAGATTAAAATAACATTGATTCAGGATGGAAGTAAAACAGTCTGGAGAATTGCTTCTGCGGAATTGTATCAAGCTTGCGAAACATTAGGTCAACTTCTTTCTGCTTTAAAAAGTTAGCTATAACTCAAATCCTCTCCACTCCCAGCCCCGGCTTGTCAGAGCAGGACATAACTCCATCTTTCAAAATAAAGCCACCTTTCACCACATCGCGCGCGAGGTCTAAACTGCCATCAAGGTCAATGTATTTGGTATTGGAACAGGCAAAGGCGGTGTGAAGCGCAGCTGTGATACTCACGATGCTTTCATCGTTACATCCCCAGAACAAATCAACGCCTTCCTGTAATCCGATATCGGCAATCTTTAATCCCTGACTTATACCTCCACACTTCATCAGTTTTATGTTAAAAATACCTGAGGCGCGTGGTGGCTTTACTAGTTCTAATGCGTCTTTAGGTGATAACAATGATTCATCGGCTGCAATGATGGTTCGTATTTCTTCAGGCAACTTCTTTGTTTCTGCAATTGCTCTAGCTGGAAGTGGTTGTTCGATCAGTTCAATGTCTAAATGCTTGGTCTTTTTGTAAAACTCAATTGTTTGGTCGGATGTGTAGCCCTGGTTCGCATCAATACGGATCACAAACTTCTTTCCAAACTTTTCACGGAGCTTTACGATTCGTTCCATGTCTTCGGTTAAGTCCTTTCCCAGCTTCACCTTCAAAATCTTGAAGCCTCGTTCACCGTACTCTTGTGCTTCCTTTAGAGTTTCCTCTACGTTCTTTATTCCAATTGTATTAGACGTTGGCAATGATTTTATTTTCTGACCTAAGAACTGCACCAATGGAATTCCCAAGAACTTGGTGAACGCATCATGTAACGCGATATCAATAGCAGCGCGTGCGGCAGGAGTCTTTGCAAACTTAAGATACGCTTCAAAATTCAGTTGATGAAATTCTCGGATGTCTCTTCCAATCAAAAACTCCAGGTTCTTTTCCTGAAGGGCTGAGAGTGTTTGATCAAGACTTTCACCCGTCACGTATTCACTGGGGTTAGCCGCACCTATTCCGGTAACGCCATTGTCTAAAGTGATTTCAATAAAGGCATTTAAAACTTCATCAATTGTTTTGAACGCGATGGTGTAAGGCTTGGTGTTGCCCAGGTCCATTGACCAGACTTTAATGGATTTGATTTTCATTCCCTAGTAGTAATAAGTAGTAAGTATCAAGACGTAAGATCGTAATTGATTTCTTTAAACCTGTGCGATTGATTTTTCGATCATGTCTTTGAAAATAGGAATGAGTCTGGCTACGCCATCTTCCAGCGGAAGGATGACAGGCATGCCTAGTTCCTTTTCTTTTGCAGTAGCATAATCACGAGCTTCTTTCTCGGTCATCTTGTGTGTATTGATAGCGATGGCTACAGTGGGCGCACCATAAATCTTTATAAGAGCCACCTCATCTTTTATATCTGCAATGAGGGCGGGGTAATCTTCGAGGCCTTTAAATTTTTTCCGCGAAGGGTTGTGTTGGATCACTGCCGCATCGGCAGCAGCAGATACAATCCATTCCGCACCAGCAGGACCGCTTGGATTGCGCAAGGAAGATTGGCCTTCAATAAAAATAATGTCGGGCTTTGCTTCGCGCCAGCATTGCACCACGGCATGTTCCATTTCTCCGCTGATAAAATCATTGAGCGTACTGTCAAATACAAATCCATACTTCGCTCCCTGCATCCAACCTGTCTGGCCTGTATATATCATCTCCGCTTTATAACCAGCTGCCTTCATCGTTTCTACTAAAAAACGCGTTGTTGTTCGCTTACCTAAAGCACAATCCGTTCCAAGCACCGCAATTTTCGGACAACGAACTGATTTAATTTCACCCGACCAGAAGTGAAGGTCTTTTACTTTTTTCGGTTTGCGGACATCGATGATTTCGAGTCCGCGGGACTTTGCGAAGTCAGCCAGTTCGGTGATGTCTGAAATATATTCATGCAACCCATTTATTAAACCATATCCATGAATCAATGCGTCTTTCAAAATAGAACGAAGTGAATCAGGAATAACACCACCTTTTGTAGCAACGCCTATGATGGCATAGACTGCTTTTTCTTTTCCGTTCTTTGCAAAATCATCGATAGAGGCGTGAATCGGAATGTTTCTTTTCTTTCCATCCAACACTTCTCCGGCATCTTTGCCAGGATGCTTGTCATCGATTACTGCTACAATATTGAATCGATCCGTACCTCGGATAAGACCATGGGCAGTTTTACCATTATTAGAGTCCAAGTGTCCTGCGGTGATAACAATTGCGTTTGGTTTTTGCATAGCTAAAATTTGAGTGCGAAAATTTCGGTGAATAGGCAGTAAAGTCCAAGCGTTCGACCGGATGAATTAACATTATTGGTCGTATGTGAATCGAAAGGCGGATAAATCCGGTTTGTGGGTCTTCTTCCTTTTCAATTCATAATTGTAAATCAACTGTCCGAGGTCTCGCATGAACGGGTAGCCAATGGTTTTGTAGTCGTAGTTGCTGTCATTGTAAATTCCATCTGTATTTGACAGAATCACCGCGGATAACAGAAACTCAACTCTGTTGTCAAAATCCACGATATAAGCGTTATCAATCAGATAGCCGTATGCATCTCCTACCTTGTTGAATATCCGAATGTTTGATGGGATTTTAGATTTATCCTCTCCAAACATCAGAAATTTACAATAAGCATCATACATCGCAGTGTCCTTTCTATAAGGAGGAAATAAAGTTTCCGTTGGCAACTGGGACATGTACTTTAAAACGAAATTTCGGTCCTCATCAGTTAAATTAAATCGCAGACTTGCTTTAACTGTTTTCGGGAAAAGTAGGGAACGCAGAAGTTTTTGCTGATCGGTGAGGGAATAAAAGTTCTTATATGTGAAATCAAATGCCTTTTCGACAAGCACATCATTCTTCATAAACCCAATTCCTTTCAACACAGCAGCAGGAGCTCTGATCGAATCGTTGTTGACCAACATAGGTTGTGAATAAACAAGCGTGTCGTTTCTTACAAACCGAACGGCCTCCGTATGTCTGTTTTGATCAGGTGTTAAAGGTCTTTCCAGTCGGTGCAAAATTCTCACCGAATAACCTTTCTGATTCAAACTCTGGTTGATCTGATCCTGCCCCACAAATTCATAGAGTCTGTTGAATGCATCATTATCGCTCACTACCAGAATCTTTTTCGCATAATGAGCTATGGAAGGAAGTCCTGTTTTTGAAGTGGCATCCTTAGTGACATACTGCTGACCTGAATACACACTATCGTGGAACATTGGAGTATTTTTGTCAAGGGCTTTTATATTAAGCTGATTCAGTTTCTCTAACGAAAGCAGCACCAATGGTAACTTTACAGTAGAAGCTGGATAAAAATACCGGGCAGAGTCAGCGTTGAAATAAAAAGATTTAAAACCAGGGTAGTTATTTTCGTCCCGATTGATCTGGGTATAAATTATCTGAACTTCGAATGAGTCTTTGTTTTGCAGAACTTCCTTAAACTGCTCTGGCTTCTGACTCATCAGGTGCTCCAACAATTGTTCGTCCTCATCAATTATCGGGTTGCATGAAGAAAAAATGAAAGAAAAAACCGTTGTTAAAAGAATAATTTGAGCACTTCTGACCATAGTGAAAATTGAGGCATGAAATTAGCGTAATTTTGTTTTATAAATCGACCGTCTATGAAATACTTAATGAGTTTGATGATTATCCTTTGGGCTTGGATCGCAAATGCGCAAGCCATTGTGGGCACTTGGCAATTGACCGAGGAAAAAACTTGTTTCCAGATCCAGAGTCAGTTTGAAAAAAGTGAAACCGAAAAGGAGTTAGAAGGAGCAATGGGCGGTTCGAAAAACGCGGTTGCCAAACTGATCAAGTTTGATGCAAAAGGCGGAGGCGAAGAAGGAATCTTTTCTGCAGGAAAGAAAAAAGGTAGCAGTATGACTTCTTTCAAATGGAAAATCGATGGACAGGAACTTCACTTCATCGATAAAAAATCCGGAATGATTACACAACGATTTATTCTTGATGAGTTGGGTACCTCAACATTACGCATTCATAATGCCATGAAGGATTGTGAAGTCAAAGTTTTTTCTAAGGTAAAATGATTGAAACAACTACCGCGAAGCGCGACATACGCAAATTAAAACTTGACGAGCTGAAAGAATTTTTCGTTCAGCATGGCGAAAAACCATTTCGTGCGCAGCAAGTATATGAATGGTTATGGATGAAGTCAGCCAAAACATTCGAGCAGATGACCAATATCTCATTGCCTTTGCGGGAGATGTTGAAAGAACATTTTGTGATCAACCACATCAAAGTGGACAATATGCAACGTAGCAGCGATGGCACAATTAAAAATGCTGTTACGCTTCACGATGGATTGATTGTGGAGTCTGTTCTCATTCCAACAGAAAAAAGAATCACCGCTTGCGTTTCTTCTCAGGTGGGATGTAGTCTTGCTTGCAAGTTCTGCGCAACCGCACGCTTGAAGCGTCAGAGAAATTTGAGTCCGGATGAGATTTATGATCAAGTTGTGGCCATTAAAGAACAAGCTGAACTTTTCTTTGGCAGACCACTTACGAACATCGTATTCATGGGTATGGGCGAACCTTTGCTGAACTACGCCAACGTAACAGAGGCTATAGAAAAAATTACGAATCAGAAAGGATTGGGCATGGCCAACAAACGGATAACTGTGTCTACCGTTGGCATTGCTAAAATGATTGTTAAAATGGCCGATGATGAGGTGAAATTCAACCTGGCTGTATCGCTTCATGCTGCCATCGACAAAACACGGTCATCCATTATGCCCATCAATGATACCAATTCATTAAAAGAATTAGGCGAGGCACTTCAATACTGGTATCAAAAGACCAAGCGCAATGTTACATATGAATACGTGGTGTGGAAAGGAATTAACGATACAGAAGAACACGCAAAAGCTTTATTGAAATTCTGCAAACTCATACCATCTAAAGTAAACCTCATCGAGTACAACCCCATTGATGATGGTGAGTTTCAGCAAGCGTCTGACGATGCGCTGAACATGTACATGCATTTATTAGAAAGCAATGGCATCACTACCCGCATTCGCAAAAGCAGGGGCAAAGACATTGATGCGGCTTGTGGGCAGTTGGCGAATAAGTCATAGAACTATTTGGTGTTTTCATTCATCCTATTTTAGCGCCCATGTAGCAATCCTTTTTTTGAATACTTAACCTAAGGCATGAAGAATCTCGCTTCTTCGCTAATTACGGTTGCCTTGTTCTTGCATGCCTTCTGTTTAGTTGGCCAAACTCCTATTATCGTTTCAGGAATTGTATTGGACTCAGCCTCCAGGCAACCTTTGCCTTACGTGGCCATTCAAATTAAAGATCAGGCATCTGGTCGAACCTCAGGTGATGATGGATCCTTTTCAATTCCCTGTTTTCTTCATGATACACTGGTCTTCACTCGCCTTGGTTACAATCCTTCTCTTTACGTTGTCCAGCAGGAAAGAGAACTTCTAAAAATTGAATTGGTTGAAAATGTGAAGATGTTAAAAGACATAATCGTCTACGATAAAATTATTATTCCAGGGGTTATCGAATGGAAGAAAACGTTGAAGCCAAGCAAACCTGTCAAGTTTGAAAACACTACAATGAGCCAGCCTTCTCTGGGGATTATGCCCGTCTTTGGCCCGGGGGTGATCTTTAGCTTTGGAGGCAAGGACAAAACGAAAAAGAAACGCGATGACCTGGCGAAGACAGAAGTCTATCACTCTGCCGTTAACTCACCTGAAGTAAAGAAGCAATTGATGGATCTGTATTCGATCTCACAAGAAACTTATTATCGAAAGCTAGAGGCCTTCAACTTGGAAAATCCGGAGGCTGCCTTTCTCACTTCCCGTGATGAAATCATCTCCATGCTGATTCAATTCTTCGCCAGGAAAGAGCCATAAACAAAACTCTTTACTAACTTCGAGGCGGTATAATGGATTTTAGTTTATGCAACACACGGTAGAGGAACATTTTCAATCTTCGGAGAAAGTCAGGGACTTTGTCATTGGAATGAGTGATGGCTTGACCGTACCCTTTGCTTTGGCTGCAGGTTTGAGTGGAGCAGTGGATTCAACATCAATTGTTATCACTGCTGGTCTGGCAGAAATTGCGGCAGGCTCCATTGCCATGGGATTAGGTGGCTATCTGGCGGGACGAACTGAAATCGAACATTATGATTCGGAGGAAAAAAGGGAGTATGATGAAATTCTTCACAAGCACGAGATTGAAATAGCAGAAACCAAAGAAATTTTTGCTGAGTATGGATTGAACGATCAGCTCCAGGAAACCATAGCACGTGAGATGGCCAAGAATCCAAAAAAGTGGGTAGATTTTATGATGCGTTTTGAACTTGGCCTTGAAAGACCAAATAAGAATAGGGCCTTACAAAGTGCCTCCATTATTGGCCTATCATATGTTATTGGCGGCTTAATCCCGCTCAGCGCTTACTTTTTTACTGAATCATCTCGTGAAGGATTAATTTATTCTTCGATGATAACTGCTATTTGTCTTGTTGCTTTTGGGTTGATTAAAAGTAAACTAACTGGCCAGCCCTTGTTGAAGGGAGCTTTACGGGTTACGCTAGTTGGCGGAGCGGCCGCTGCAGCTGCCTTCCTGATCGCGAACTGGATTGCCTAAACCGTAATACAACATGATCTTAACTTCGCATGATTGATTCCTATTCCGAGTTAAGAAAAATTGTCTCTGCCATTCATCCCTTGTCGGAAACAGAGTGGAATGCCTTTTCTTCTATCTGGATCGAGTGCTCTGCAAAAAGAAAAGAGCAGCTTACCATCATCGGAGAAAGAGAGAAGTACCTATACTTTGTTATCGAAGGCATTCAACGAGTCTATTACTTTGATGATCAAAATCGGGAAGCCACTCTTGTATTCACTTATGCCCCGTCCTTTGGCGGTGTGCTGGACTCACTCATGATGCAACAACCTTCGAAGTATTATTACGAAACCTTAACGCCCTCAAAATTTCTTCGGACACCGACACAGGAGCTTCACACACTTATCGAGCAGCATCCTTCTATCGAAAAGCTAATACGCAAGGGCATTACCGCTTCTTTATCTGGTTTGCTAGAACGACTGGTCGAATTGCAATGCTATACATCAGAAGAACGGTTCAGGAAATTACTTGCACGCAGTCCTCATATTTTGCAATTGATTCCTCACAAATACCTGGCAAACTATATTGGCATTGATGCCACCAACTTCAGCAAGCTGATCAATAGCGTACGCATCTAGTCACCACGAAATTCTTGGTAAATACCAAGAATAGATTTTTGCCGCGTCTGCACCTTTGCTTCATAAACAAAAACATTACTCTTTATGAAAAAAGAAAGACTCGTTCGTGTAGGAACCATTGCGTTCATTGTATTCTCAGCATTCTGTTTGCTGATGGTAAGCCTGATGGCTTTTGTCAATCCTCAATCTGTTATGGATTTGGTTTCCGTAAAGTTAACTAACACCGATGCGTACAGCTCTATACGCGGAATTTACGGTGGTGTCGGTTTGACCATCGTAATCAGTTTACTTTACCTGGTCAGGAATCACGCGAAGGAAGCATTGCTGTTTCTTACTTTATTATGGGGACTCTATGCCATCTCGCGATTGATCACCATTTTAGTAGAAGGTCCGCTTGGGGAGTTTGGCAACCAGTGGATTGTAACCGAAGCTTTATTTTGCGCTATTGCACTAGTGCTTTTAAGATTCAATAAAAAAGTAAAACCTATCTCCTAATATGGCAACGCAATCGGCATCCCAATTATTGGACTCGATCGAAGAACAGGTAGAAAGTCACCTGAACGATTCAATAAAAATTTTCCAGAACATGTCGGCTGAAGAATTGCTGAAGCCCGCAGCTAATGAAGGATGGAGCATAGCACAATGCCTGTGGCACTTGAATAGTTATGGGGATTATTACTTACCTAAAATTAAATCAGGATTGGCTAAGAATTATCCAGCCAATCCCGATTTTAAAAGTACATGGCTCGGCAGGTACTTCACCCGCATGATGAAGCCAGGTCCGCAAATGAAAAAATTCAAGGCATTCAAAGATCATGTACCTCCCGTTGAAATGGATCCACATAAAGCAGTTGCCGAGTTTATTCAGCAACAAGAATTGCTTTTAAGTTACCTGAAACAAGCTCGACAAACCGACATGAACCAAATACGGATACCCATTTCTATTCTAAACTGGGTAAAACTAAAGTTGGGCGATGTGTTTCAATTCATTGTCACTCATAATGAAAGGCACTTGCAACAAGCAAAAAAATGATAACACAGGATTTAACTTGTTTGCAAAATGACACAACCAACCTGGCTTAATAAACATCTTTTCCCATTCGAATCTAAATGGATCGAAATAAATGGAGACAACCTCCACTACATTGACGAAGGGAATGTTGAAGGAGAAATTATCCTATTTGTACACGGTACACCGGAATGGTCGTTTGGCTGGTGCGATTTGGTAAAGGAATTAAGAAAGCATTATCGTTGTGTGGCTTTTGACATGCTCGGGTTTGGCCTGAGCGATAAACCCAACAATGGCGACTACACGTGCCAAGCTCATTCAAAACGACTTGAAAAATTTATTCGGCAACTTGATTTAAAAAACTTAAATCTGATAGCCAATGATTTTGGCGGAGGCATCAGTTTGCCGTATGCCATTCAACATCCGGAGAATGTAAAGAAGATCATGCTCTTCAACACCTGGATGTGGTCGTTAAAAAATGATAAGCACTATTCAGGCCCCGCGAAGGTGATGAATACCTTTTTGGGCAAGATGATGTATCTAAATTTCAACTTTCCGGTAAACGTTGTCATGCCAGCCGCTTTTGGCGATAAGAAAAAGCTGACCAAAGAAATTCATGCGCACTATAAAAATGCCTTGCCCAATGCAGCATCACGAGTGGGCGCTTATGCTTTTGCAAAAGAATTGATGAATTCCTCGGATTGGTGGCAATCGAATTGGGATCAATTAGGGAAAATTGTCAACAAACCATTTCTTCTCTTTTGGGGCATTAAGGATTCCTTCATCCCGCCAAAAGAATTAGCGAAATGGAAAGAAAAATTACCTGCTGCTAAAATTGTTGTGTATGAAGACGCGGGACACTTTGTGCAGGAGGAAAAGGCCAAAGAGATGATCGGGGAAATTCGATTGTTTTTGGAGAACGAAAGATAGCTTCGAGCTGCTGGCTGCCAGCCGCTAGCAAATTAAACACAGTATTGCTAGAAGCT
>JANOQK010000180.1:0-25272 GCA_031414855.1 Bacteroidia bacterium
GCTTACGAAACACCCTATCAGGCGCATGTGCCTATGGAACCCATGAATGCCATCGTACATGTAACGGATACCAAAGCAGTGTTTTGGGGATCCACTCAAAACCCTAATGGCATCCGTACTTTTCTCTCCAAGACGTACCAACTTCCAGAAGAAAACGTTGCCATCAACTACACATTTATGGGCGGTGGTTTTGGACGCAGATCCATGATCGATGTTGCTGAAGAGGCTGCAGACTTATCCAAAAAATCAGGAGCACCTGTGAAAGTGATCTGGACAAGAGAGGATGATCAAACGCAAGGACCCTTTCGTGCCTGTAGTTTAAATGTATGCCGTGCCGTGTTGGATGGCACAGGCAAAGTTATTGCACTTGAACATAAAGTGATTGCACAGGAGATTCAAAATCAGACAGGGCCGAACATGAAAGCTGGCCGTATGTTGATGGGTGGCATTAATACTGATTTTCTAATTCCAAATATTTCTGTGAAAGGAGTATTGCGAAAGAGACACGTGCCTATCTCCTATTGGCGAGCCGTATATCATTCCACCAATCCGTTTGCTCATGAATGTTTTATTGATGAACTCGCGCATAAAGCGAAAAAAAATCCAATTCAATTTAGACTTGATATGCTAGATCATCCCCGATATAGAAGAGTATTGGAGAGCATTGTTGAAAAAACAAACTGGAATGGACCGAAGAAGAAAGGCATTGGACGCGGAGTTGCAGCTGTTGAAAGATCAGGAGCTTACTTTGCGCAGGTAGTTGAGGTAGAGCAACGCGGAAACAAAATCGTTCCCATAAAAGTGACTACCGTAATTGACTTAGGCATTTGCATTAATCCTGATACCGTGAAGGCACAAACAGAAGGTTCCATCGTTATGGGATTAGGTGCGGTCTATGCAGGATTGACAATAAAAAATGGAGGCGTTGTAGAGCAAAATTTTAATACCTATCCTTTACTGAAGATTGACCAGTGTCCCGAAATAGAAACTCATATTCTTGAAAGTGATGCCCCACCTGATGGTGCTGGAGAAGCTGGCCTGCCTACAGTAGCTCCCGCTTTCTTAAATGCTATTTTTGATCTAACAGGCAAGCGCATTAGAAAATTGCCCATTGATTTGAGCAAAATTGTTTAGGTAGATGACATATTTCTGAAGTTAAAAGAAATTAGGAGCCGCCCTATTGAAGCTGTGCATTGATTATCAAATGTCAGGTGACCTTTATCAAATGATGGGATGATTTTTATCATCCCATTATCGCTATGGTCGATATAATTTTATTAGACAAACTAATAAAGTTATGATCTCCGTATTATCGACCACCAAAAATTATATACTTCAACCTGGATTGATTGACATGCATCGCAAAAGTCTGGAGTATCTTTCCGCTACAGCTCTGTGGAAAAGAGAGTTAACGTTTTTTCAAAGGCTTCTCGATACCTACGCTCCTAAATTTTCAGCGCTTGAGGATAAAAAACAAATCGATCATTTTCAAAACCTTCTTATCTATTATTCAGGTGAGCTTGTTGATGAACTAAACAAAAAAATCCGACAACATGAAGGCCATCTGGCACGACTGCTTCAGAAAAAGGATGAATCCGACACCCAGTATTTCAATGAACATAAAGATATCATGAGCCAAGCAGAGTCATTCTCTAAAACGTTTGATGGGTTTCGTCACGAGCTCTATGATTTCATTGAAAAAGTGATGTAGGCTTTGAGTTAACGGATCAATGACAATGAAACTTCCTAATGGATTTGGGTAGTTTGTTGAAGAGACTGGAGACATCAGTAGATTTGTAGGCCGGTTCTTCACCATACAAAGGCCATACTTTCACATTTACTATCCGACACTTTCTTATTGCGTGACGAATATCCCCACTGGACATGACTTCCATCATTTTCTGTCTACTATACTATAGATAGTTTTAATGCAGGAAAGTTTTAAAGATACCCTAACAGTTATGATACACAATTTTGATAAATATGCTTTAAAAGGAAATGAGTTCCTTAACAAGCTTGCCGTACGACTTGGAGACGAAGACAACAAGCATCGGGCAGGACGTGTGCTAAAGTGTGTGCTGCATGCGTTGCGTAATCGTTTAACTACCGAAGAATCGCTACAGTTTATGGCACAGCTACCTATGGTAATAAAAGCAGTTTACGTAGATGGTTGGAAAGTAAATGTGCATCATAATAAAATCAAAACGATGGATGACTTTAGTGAAGAAGTGATGAAAGAAGACGGCTTATCAGCCTGGAAAGATTTTCCTGGCGTTACAGATGCTACCCAAGGCATTGAAGCTGTTATGAAAACACTTGCCGACTATGTTACTGCCGGGGAGTTACATGATGTCATTGCTATCCTGCCTAAAGAGCTTCAAAGGCATTTCATTGTATGGGTTCACACTCCTTAATGCCAGGGAAAGTATCTTCTTCCTATGAGGCTTCGTTTATTTACTAGAAGGATTTTAAAATTCTTTACACGTATAATGATAATAATCATGGATCAGTTGATAATTCATCCACGTTAAGTAAAAGTAATACCATTATAAGCGAACGCAGAAAAGAGCTTAGTAAAAAGCATAGGTATGACTGACGAAAATCAGGTGGCGTTGCGATTATCCTCATGCCAGTAACAACCATTTTAAAATAAGTTTAGGTAGTAAATCAACTGTTCCTCAACACCATTGAATATTCACTTTTAAACATTACAACTATGGGAAAAGCAACGAAATTAGGCATCTGGATGGATCATCACACTGCACATTTAATGGAATTTACTATCGATCCTATATTAACCAAAACTATTGAATTTACCTCCTCTTCTGAAAAGAGAGAAACTGGATTTGGTCAGAATGAACTTATGGTGCACCATAAGGAGCAACGCCAGCAAACCGATTATTACAAAAAACTGGGCGAGGTTATTCACAAGTATGAAGAAGTACTTCTTTTTGGTCCTACAGATGCCAAGGTTGAACTATTGAACTTTTTAAAAGATGATCATCGATTTTCAACGGTAAAAATTCATGTAAAGCCTTCCGATAAAATGACAGAGAATCAACAACACGCTTTTGTCAAGGATTACTTTTCAAAGCACCTTATAAAAATATAAAACATTGCTAGCCACCTGCAGAAGAGACTGTCACTATCCGAAAGCTTCAAAATTACCTTCATGAAAATTTATCTTCTGGTTCTTACTGTGCTATTGACTGTATCTTGTAAGAGAGATTACGAACACACGAGCCCCAAAATTGAGACTATATCAGAATCAGTTTATGCGTCTGGTGTGGTAAAAAGCAAAAATCAATATCAGGTGTATTCAACCGTAAATGGCCTACTCCAAAACATTTTTGTTAAGGAAGGCGAGGCTGTGCGAAAAGGAGACCCGATTATGAGTATTTTAAATGAGCCTTCAAAACTAAATGCCTACAATGCAAAGCTGGCGGCAGATTATAGTGATCTATATACCAATGCCGACAAACTAACGGAGGCTAAGGTAACGATAGACTTCGCCTTTACTAAACTAAAAAATGATTCATTACTAATGGTACGGCAAAGAAATCTAAAGGCACAAGGTGTAGGCAGTCTGCTTGACTTAGAGCAACGCGAACTTGCCTACCAAAACTCAAGGACAAATTATAGAGTTGCACAACTGCGGTATCGTGACCTAAAAAGGCAACTCGGATTTGCGTCTAACCAATCCAAAACAAACCTCCGGATAAGCACAGCATTAGAGAATGATTACATGATCAAGGCCTCAGCGGATGGTAGAGTTTATAAAATCCTGAAAGAAAAAGGTGAGTTCGTGAACACCGTGAATCCGGTGGCTGTACTGGGAGATGCAAATGAATTTTTAATTGAACTGAAAGTAGATGAATATGATATCGTCAGCATCCTTCAAAGCCAAGATGTACTGCTCACAATGGACAGTTACAAGGATGAAGTTTTTAAGGGAACAGTAGTAAGAATTGAACCGTTAATGAATGAGCAGACTAGGTCATTTACAGTAACCGTTGATTTCTTTACAAAGCCAGCATTGCTTTACCCAAATCTGTCAGTAGAAGCAAATATCATTATCCGATCAAAAGAAAAAACATTGACAATTCCGAGAGGCTTTCTGCTGGGTGATACAGCTGTAATGATGGAAAATCAAGAGATACGAAAAGTGATTGTTGGGATAAAAGATTATCAGAAAGCAGAAATCAAATCCGGATTGAGCGAACAAGATGTGATTTATAAATCAAATCCATGAACGTCAGGTTATTAGTCAGAATTGCAAAATCACTTATGCTTGCACGCTGGAAACAAACCTTGGTGGCAGCCATAGGCGTAACCTTCAGCATTACTATGTTTATCGGCCTTTTGGGCTTCATGACAGGATTGAATGATTTACTGGACGGATTGATTCTTAACCGTTCACCGCACATACGTCTATTCAATGAGATAAAACCCAACTACCTTCAACCTGTTAATACCACCAAAGAATTTAAAGACAGTTATAACTTCATTCGGTCAATCAAATCAAGCAATAACCGACAGGAGATCTATAACAGCGCTGCCATCATGAAGTCGTTAAAGAAAGATAATCGAGTGGTAGGAATAGCACCGAAAATAACAGCTCAAGTATTTTTCAATGATGGTATGATTGATATCACGGGAGTTATTAATGGTGTTGATGCACAAGCGGAGATCGACTTATTTCATTTTAGTGATTATGTAGTAGCCGGTAAACCCCTTGACATTAAGAATGCCTCCAACAGCATCATTCTTGGAAAAGGTCTTGCCGAAAAATTGATGGTCAATTTGGGTGATGTTGTACGCGTAACTACTGCCAAACAGGAACAATTCTCATTAAGGGTAGTTGGTTTATTTCAGTCTGGGCTGCAAGATCTTGATAAAGTGCAGAGTTATGCCTCGCTGGGCACCACACAAAAAATCCTTGCTAAGCCCAACAATTATGTAACCGACATTCAGATTAAGTTAGTTGATATTAATCAGGCTCCAGCCTTAGCAAAAGAATATAGTCATTTATTCGAAGCCGATACGGAGGACATTCAAACAGCGAATTCTCAGTTTGAAACCGGCTCCTCGGTTAGAACTCTTATCTCATATGTTGTTGGTATCACCTTGCTAATCGTTGCAGGATTTGGTATCTATAATATTCTAAATATGATGATCTATGAAAAAATGGATTCCATTGCCATCCTAAAGGCCACTGGTTTTTCGGGCTCTGATGTAAATCGTATTTTTCTGATTATCGCTTTGAGTATTGGCTTCTTCGGTGGGGTATTAGGTTTGATTTTCGGATTTCTTCTCTCGTTAGGAATTGACCAAATTCCATTTAACACCTCTGCCCTTCCTACTATCAAAACTTATCCTATCAATTACAATCCTGCCTTTTATCTTATTGCCACACTTTTTTCTCTCGCTACTACTTATTTGGCTGGCTGGACTCCGGCACGAAAAGCGAGCAGAGTAGATCCCGTCATTATTATCCGCGGCAAATAAAATGAATAGCAATATTGTACTTCAGGCAATAAACGTTAACAAGAGTTTTCACGACCCCGTTGAGGTGAAAATTCTAAAGGACATTAACTTTTCAGTAAATAAAGGAGAGTTTGTATCCATCATAGGTAAATCAGGATGTGGCAAATCCACTTTGCTTTACATCCTCTCCACTATGGACACAGACTATCAAGGTGAATTGATAATAGGTGAACAAACCATGAAGGGAAGAAGTGAAAAGCAATTGGCCCGTGTACGAAACGAAAAGATCGGTTTTGTATTTCAATTTCATTATTTATTGAATGAATTTACGGTATTAGAGAACGTAATGCTGCCTGGCTTAAAGTTGAATAACTCTAATGAGGAAGAAGTGAGATACAGCGCGATGGACAGATTGAAAACGCTCGGTATTCATTCATTGGCGGATAAGAAGGCCAATCAATTGTCAGGGGGAGAAAAACAAAGGGTTGCTATCGCACGCGCACTCATCAACAGACCCAGCATTATCATGTGTGACGAACCCACAGGGAACCTGGACAAAATGAACAGCCTAATTGTATTCGATGTCTTTAAAAAACTGACAGCGGAGTTTCAACAGACGTTGTTGGTAGTTACCCATGATCAGGAATTCGCTAAGAATACAAATCGGATCATTGAAATGGAGGACGGTAGAATCGTGAATCAATAGAATTATACTCAATTTGAATCCCCAGACATTAACCTGATAAATATCAGCCAAGGCACCTTCATGTATCAGTGTTTTCTTGCCTACGGTGACGTAAATTTATGAATAGTTCTAGAGGAAGGTTATACAAATTGGCACGGGATTAATATGACTTTCAGAAAATTGAAGTCTGTTAAGTTTGCTATGGAAACGTATCTTAAAAATATAAAGAACCGGCAGCAGGAAATAGACTATTTCTTTAGGAATTATTCTGAAAAAATTAACAGGCTGCTCAGTGGAGAATGTTTAGAAATAGGCGTTACTGCCAAATCCTATGCGAAGTGTTTTGTTGAAGCAAGTCCCCTCGGGGTTAGCTGCACAAAAAATGATGAGCACTTCCGCAAGGCCATTCCTCAAGGATATGCGTTTTATAAGTGCATCGGCATAACTTCCAGAGAGGTAATTTCAGTTAAAACAGACATCCTGGATGATCATCATACCATGGCAAAAGTTCATTGGAGATCAAGTTTTGTTAAACTTGATGGTGCCCTTGGCCAAATGGAATTTAACATCATCTACTTCCTTTCAGAAGGAAAAAAGGGGCTACAAATATTTGGTTGCATTACTGGTGATGAACAAAAAGCACTGAAAGAAAATGAATTGATCTAATGAGATGGGAGTCTCGTAAAAAGTAGTAAGCACATCATGATAAATATCCTTTGTCCTACTGATTTTTCTGAAACAGCCGATCATGCAATTACCTATGCCGCCAATTTAGCGAAGGTGGTGGGGGCGAAACTCACACTATTGAATGTGCAGTCCGTCTTTTCTCTGCCCACAGTGGAAGTCATTAAAGGAAAATTTCTAGCAACCGATCCTGTTCGAGAGCGACTTGAAGAGAAGAGCTATCAGATCATGAGGGATTTCAAAATAACATGTCTATCGGAAGTAGAACCATCCAATAAAAGAGTAAGTGATATTATTGCTGATCGCAGCAAAGACTTTGACCTAATCATAATGGGTACCTTGGGAGTAAGGGACTTATATGAATTCTTTTTTGGCGGAAGAGCCTATCAGGTAGCAAAAGAATCTTCCACCCCTATTTTATTAATTCCCGAGGGTTACAACTATCTGGATATTTCAAGTATTGTATATGCCTTCGATTTTGAAGGCGAAAAGAGACTGCCTATGAAACAAGCAACTATATGGGTTAAGACATTAGCTGCGAAGATCACCATATTACAAGTGAAAAAACACTATGATCGAAAAGCAGAAGTAAATTCGCAGGAAATTCAGAATAGTATTAAGGCAGCCAATGATTCTATAGATATTCAATTTGAAACCTTATTTTCAGATGAGCTAACCCAGGCCATAAATAGTTTTATTTTGAGGAGGAAGGCGAATGCAGTTGCACTTTGTTCTAAGGATCATAGTATTCTAAAGACTTTTTTTCATGAAAGTGTCATTAAGGAGCTTAGCTTTACCGCGACCTATCCTATTCTAGTAGTACATGAGTAATTTGGTGTTACATGAAACAACAAATTTGAAGTCAACCTCAAAAAGAGAGAATCAAATAGCCAGTTCCGGGATACACGAGATAAAACTGGTTCTTGGCGGTCGTCAGTATTTTGCGTTATTAAAAGAAATGATTAATAGCGCTAATGACACAATCTATCTCCAGACGTATATTTTTGAAGATGATCTCACAGGAAAAGAGGTTGCCAATGCATTAAAGGCGGCCGCAAAGCGGAATGTCAAAGTATTTCTGCTCGTGGATGGATATGCGTCCAGTGAACTTTCAAAATCATTTATCAAAGATATAGAGGAGGCTGGCGTTAAATTCCGAATGTTTGATCCCCTGCTCAAAAGTAAATATTTCTATTTGGGAAGAAGGCTACATCATAAAGTGGTAGCAATCGATTCTAAGTATGCCTTGGTAGGCGGAATCAATATTAGTGATCGGTACAACGATATGCCTCGTCAGCCTGCCTGGCTGGATTGGGCTGTATATGCAGATGGCGAAGTAGCAGAAACATTGACCAATATCTGCCATGAAAGAGTAATGGCACCAACGCTGAAAAGCATGGTGCGAAAACAAAAGAAATACAATTTACAACCAGCGGATAGTCCCGTCTCCATAAAAATTAATGACTGGGTACGGAGAAAAAAACAAATCACCCATAGCTACCTGACTATGTTTCGTCAGGCTAAACAAAGCATCATCATCATGTCGGCTTACTTTTTACCAAACGGACAATTTAGAAACGAGTTGAAAAGAGCCGTAAAACGTGGTGTTGATGTGAAGTTGATTTTAGCAGGCACCTCGGATATTATGGTAGCCAAACACGCGGAACGATATATGTATAGGTGGTTACTGAAAAATGGAATTCAAATCTATGAATATGAAAAAAGTGTTCTGCATGGAAAAATAGCTGTTTACGATAGCAAGTGGGCCACCGTGGGCTCTTTCAATGTTAATAATATCAGTGCCTATGCAAGTATTGAACTTAACCTTGCTGTAGATGAGCCACTTTTTGCACATCAGGTTGAGTTTGCGCTTACAACAATAATGGAAAGCGATTGTTTGAAAATAACAACTGAGCATGTAAGTAACTTCAGCTTAGGTGCCAGGATACTACAATGGGGTGCTTATTATATCTTCCGAGCCTTATTTTTCCTTTTCACCTTCTATTTTAAACAACGAGAATAAAAGGCATTCGCAACGGAAGGGAAAAATAGAACGTTACTAATATTTGAAATCGATCATTTTCCATTATAATAATTAGAAACTATGCTTCTCAAATGAATCAAGTCTGCCTTACATGCTGATACTAATTTATTAATCTCATCAGTCTGATTAGATTTCCTTACTATAGTGAGCAGCATTTGCTTGTCATGCCACTGGCCAATAATATATTCAGCTTCATTGTAAAAGGCCGCAGGCTTGCGATGGCGAATAACTCTATGTAGATATAATATTTCCTTTACAATCTTTCGAACCTTATGCAAACTGGTCTTAGTGATTCTAGGAAATAGATAGTGAGTTAATTCAACCCTTTGTTTTTTGAGATAGTCTTTTGCATCTCGGCTTTCTATTTTGTCATAGTATTTATGAAGTTCCTTTTTTTCACTTTCTATTGTTTTATTTAACTGAGGTACCGTTTTCTGAAAGGTTACGCTTAATGCATTTATTTCCTTTTCAGGAAGGCAGTTGAGCATCAACCACACCACTAATTTGGTATTGTAAAAGAAGCTTGTAGAATACGTCCGGCTGTCGTATTGCACCAGCTTGTCTGAAAATAGTTCTGAAAGTAAGAAAATGCTGATGACCTTTGAATTTACCTACACAATAATTGATAACATTCAGAACCGCCTTTATCTTTTTTATTTCAACTCTGATTTGGTGAAGCACTTCCGGATCTTGAATATGTTGGTAGCTACTTAAAGCTTCCATCAATTTCTTTATTCGCTTATGTGTGTAAACTTTTAACTCTTTCACTTCGTGATAATACTAAAATCAACTTACACGATTATACAATAGTAAAAAAACAGTATAAAAGCCTTCACTAATTGAAAAACGAGCCTTACGGGGCTCGTTCCAAAAAACTAGGACACTGTGATTGCCCGCGTAGGCTTTTGCACAGTTACATCTTTTTTAGGTATACTGATTTTCAAAATACCGTTTTGATATTTCGCATCAACATTACCCTCTTTCACATTTTCTGGTAAAGAGAAAGAACGACTGAAAGCACTGTAAGAGAACTCTTTTTTAGAGTACCCTCCCTTTTCGTCTTTCATCTCTTCTTCCTTTTCAGAACTGATGGTAAGCATGTGCTTGTTGATCTCCACCTTGAAGTCCTTACGTTCTAAGCCAGGTGCAGCCAATTCTACAACATACTCATTTAGTTTTTCCTCTACATTTGCAGATGGAACATTCATACCCAGCCGAAGAGCTGAGAAAGGCACCTCTGAATCAATATCCATTAAATCAGAAGTGAGCATGGCGGGATTAAGCCAATCAGAAAATAAGGTTGGAAACCCCCCGCTAGATTTTACAAGTAGGCCCATATATTTTGTCTTTAATATGAAACTTCAAAGTAACTTAACGATTAGCTTAATTTCAATGATACAAGTCATTTTAACTACTATTAATACCTGATAAGAATCATCTAATTAGCTGATGTCAGTTATTTTATTAGCTTGTATGCTGACCTACTTTCGTTAAAGCTAACTGTAGTGAGTCGAAATAAATGAATAACTAATAACTAAAGGAATAAATCAACAACCCAAGCACATGAAAGATATACTCGTTCCCATTGATTTTTCTATCTACTCTTTGAGCGCAGCTAAGACAGCTGCGGCCATTGCCACCAAGTCCGGTGCAAACATTCACTTGTTACACATTACGGATTTGCCCGTGGGATGGGATTCTCAGCCCTTGAGTGTACAGCAAAAATTTCCAGTGTTGGAAGAAAGATTGGTCAAGGCTAAAGTAAAAATTGATAAGTTTGGAAAGCTACCCGCGTTTAAGAACTGTAATATCATCTCACATGTTTTGGGTGGTGTACCCTTTGAGCAGATCAATATTTTTGCGCAGCGCCATAAAGTTAGTCTGATTGTGATGGGTGTTCATGGCGCTGGCGATTCAGATCTCAAATTTATTGGCTCAACAGCGCAAAAGGTGATGCGAAATTCATCAACTCCTGTACTTGGTGTAAAAAAAGATTTCAACCTGGGAAGCTTAAAAAAGATACTATTTGTATCTGATTTTACTGAGAATGTTAGTCCCGCTATTACTATACTAAAAGATTTGGCATCTGATTTCAGTGCTACCATAGATTTGGCCTATATCAATACTCCTCATGGTTTCGCAGATGATACGACTGTGGAAGCACGTATTAGAAAATTTACTCCTCAGCAGAAGAAAGTTAAATTCAACACCGTAATACAAAACAGTATTGAAAAAGAAGAGGGGATTCTGGAATGTGCTAAAAAGCGTAACGCAAATATGATTGCCATGGTAACTCATTTGAGAAGGCAAAAAGCAGTTTATCTATTGGGAGTAACTGAGACAGTATTGTTTCGTTCCAAATTACCAGTATTGAGTTTTATTATGGATTAGGCTAAAACACAAAACCAAAATTTAAATGACATGAAAAAAATTCTTGTTCCTTGCGACTTTTCAGAGCCTGCGATTGAGGCCTTCCAATTCGCAATTGATCTTGCAAATCATAGTGGCGGCACTGTATCGGTCTTAACGGTAATTGATGTACCTGTAATCGTCTATGGCGCATCTATTGATATGCCAGCTTACGACTTTAGTTCCGACATGATCAAAGGAATGGAAGAAGATGCGAATAAGAATTATACTAAAATGGCAAAGAAATTTGCCAAAGGCTTTACCGACCTAAGTTTTAATGTTATTCAAGGCTCCATTGCTGCTACTATCAGTGATTTTGTAATGGATAAAAAAATAGACCTGGTTGTAATGGGTACGCATGGTGCCACAGGCATAAAGGAGTTTTTTGTTGGGTCCAATACCGAGAAGATTGTACGGTTTTCAAGTGCACCTGTATTTGCTATTCGCAAAGCTGTTCCGGTTTCTTCCGTCAAGAACATTGTGTTTCCCACTACTTTGCAGTTGGATCAACTTGATTTTATAAAAAAAGTCAAACTATTGCAGGATTTTTTTGACGCTACCTTACACATACTCTATGTAAATACTCCAATAAACTATATTCGTGAGAGCGATTTGAAGGAATATTCAAAGGCTGTTAAATTCACCAATTTCACGGTCAACGTTAGAAACGATCGTTATGAACCAGATGGCATAATTTTATTCGCTGAGGAAATAAAGGCAGACTTGTTAGTAATGGCTACCCATGGAAGGAAAGGCCTATCCCATTTCATCGCTGGTAGTGTGACGGAAGATGTAGTGAATCATGTGGAATGCCCCGTCTGGACCTACACACTTAAGAAGAAAAAGTAGATTCCCTTTTTATGAGGAGCATCCTTGTACCGACAGATTTTTCTGTGTGCGCCCAAAACGCAGCAAATGCAGCTATCCAGATCGCTGTTACGTTCAAGGCAAGTATTCATTTCTTGCATATAATGCCATTGAAAGATGAGTTAATGCATGTACCACACGTCTCACAAGTGGCAATGCAAGACCAGAAAAAGGGACATGCTCAAAATGGTCTCAACTTGTTAGTATCGTCAGCTACAAATCAAGGGCTAACAGCCACTCCAATGCTAGTTTTTGACAATGGCAACGAACGAATAGAAAATTACATTAATTCATTTGGTATCGACTTAGTCGTAATGGGGTCTCATGGTGCAACTGGCATTAGAGAATTAATAATAGGATCAAATACCCAAAGAGTAGTTCGTAATTCACCGGTGCCCGTTTTAGTTATTAAACAAACCATTTCAGATCAGTTCAAGATTGAAAATATTGTTTTCGCCTCCACCTTTAAGGAGGAGTTTGTATTGTCATTTAACCAAGTTGCTCACATTGCAAAGCAATGGAACGCCAAGGTTCATATCTTGTTTATCAATTTCATTGACAAGCTTGTAGATCAGACTGCCATAGATAGAATTGTTAAAAAGATTACTGAACCCCACCCAGATATTCAATTCACAACAAATACCGCAGAAGCCAATGATGAAGAGTTTGGTATTCACCAGTTCGTAGAAATGATTAGTGCCGACCTGATTGCATTAACTACCAGCGATAAGACTGGTTTTTTAGTTCGCCACAGTGTTGCTGAGGACCTCGTAAATCATGAGAATATTCCAATTCTGGTAATGAAATAATGGCCATCATTGTTGATTGATGGTATATTGCCAGAATTTAACTTACACTTTCATGAAGAAAGATGAACTATTGGCGGAGTTAAGCCAACGAACTTATGTTATGCTCAAGCCATCTCCTGTAGCCGGCATTGGTGTCTTTGCAATTCGAAATATCACAAAGGGATGCCGCGATATGTTTAGCAAACCGGATAAGAGTGATACATGGATTACGTTTTCAAAAAAAGAGGTGGAAACACTACCCCAGCATGCACAAGTCCTAATTGGGAATTATTGTTTGTTCGATGAAGAAAAGTATTTTGTTCCAGACTATGGATTCAAAAAAATAGACGTCTCTCTTTTTCTAAATCATTCCGACACGCCCAATGTGATGTCTATTAATGAAGGCGAATATTTTGAGGCGATAAGAAATATCAAAAAAGGTGAAGAATTATTTATTGATTATGGAGAGATTGTGGATGGCCAATAGGCATTGAACTGCTAATTCACCGCATTGTCTATTTTATAGAGTTAATAACTTTTTGAAAATCAATCCAGTAAATGTTTCCAGTTCCGTTTACCACCTTTGAATAAACGCCTGCAATTTCCTTGTAGGATGTCTTTGATGATATAAAGGATTGAGGAAGTTGATGCCGCTCACTCGTAAAAAATAAACTTCTTCCGTCCGTTGATACAAAAGGGCAATAGTCCAATTGACGTGAGTTTATTTCCTTCAAATTTTTAGCTGGGCTCCATTTTCCAGTGGCGTCTTTAATACTAATATATAAATCACCACCACCAGCATCATCTTTGCGACCATAGGAAGTAAACAAGATATATTGTTCATCTGGGGAGACATATGCATTGAATTCATAAAGGGCAGAATTTACCGTAGTATCCAATACAACCGGTTTTTGATAATTGTTGTCACGAAAAAAAGATACATAAATATCCTCCTTCCCTACTCCATTGGTATATGCTGCCGTATAATAAAGATTTCCATTCTTAGCTATGGAAGGATAAAACTCATCAGCTCCAGTATTTATTGGTTCTCCAAGATTTTCCGGTTTACCCCACACATTTCCAGTCCGTGTCACTTTCCAGATGTCGAAATCCTTTGGAGCATCACCTGTCATTGGTCGGTTCGATGAAAAAAATAAAGTATTGCCATCAGCAGTAAACACTGGCTCCAGGTCGCTGAACTTACCTGCAAAGTCTGCCACTTCAGGCGAAGTCCATTTGCCTTCGCTTACTTTTCTACTATAGACAATTGTCTGAAAAGTGGACTTAGGAGAGGAAATTGTATAAAATATTTCCTTATGATCTGGAGATAAGGCGAAATCTCGTTCATTAATAAATGTAGATATTACCCTTTCACCAAGTATCGAAACTGCGAGTGGCGGCATGGTTACAGAAAGCGAAATGTTTGTTTGAGCGCAAAGTGGAAACACTACTGCACTCAAGAGGGCGATTAAAGATTTTTTCATAACCTAAGCTGATAATTCTTTTCCGACTAACAAATATTCAACTGATATTACCCAGGTCAAGTGCAATCAATCCTTACACATCTTCTGGTAATGGCGTCATCTGATTTTATCCATTGATTTGATACAAGTTATTCCACACTCAATTTTTTCAATTCAACCTTCCGGAAATCAATTGGTTGCCCTTCACTTTGTAAGGCAATAAATCCCGATAACAATGGCGCTCCCGGTTTCCATAATGTACTGTCGTATCCGTTTACTACGCCCCCTCCCATCGTTGGTTTACTATATTGCAAAACAGTATCACCATTGATAATATGAGTGATCAGAGAATCACCAAGGACAATCAATTCTGCTTTCACCCATTGATCGCCATCATAAGTTTTCGAAGTGGAATTTAAACAATGACTATCGTATAACTTCCCCTCAAATACAATATCTGTGCCGGGTGAGCACATATTGCCTGTTGGCCTAGGCTTACCATCACCAAGACCTCCTAAGAATTGCATCTCCACAGATATAGGCCAGTTCTGCTCCTTCAGCATACCACGAGGATCCAGCGAATGAAACATGACACCGCTATTTCGCAAGGTATAATCCGGAGCACCCTTTTGGAGTTCGCCAACAAAACGATATTCGAGGCGAAGATGAAAGTGTGAATAAGGTTGCTTATAATAGAGATGAGAAAACTGATCATTAAAGTCACCGTACTGATCATACCGAACTTTAATCATATCATCTTCCACGCGAAAGGTGTTACCAAAGTTTACTCCAGCCTCATGATGGTGTACCTTCACGATCCAATCATTAAGATCTTTGCCGTTAAAAAGTGGTAGCCAGTTATCCTTAGCTTTTTCTTTTGGAACACTACAGCTAACGCAAAAGAGAATGATGGTTAAAAACGTAAGAGATTTTATCATAGTAACTTTCTTTATCGAATGCCTTGCGACAGCTATATTAATTCGTGAAGATAATCAATGAAATATATATTTGCTTTAAAATTTCTTGAGCCTAGAAGTACACAACGGCCACAAAGAAATTGTCCATTTAATTACTTTAACTATCTTGAGCTCACTTCATAAACAAACAGAAATGAAAATTCTTTCCTTAATCTCTTTCCTCCTGCTAGCGTTAGCTTCCTGCACTCCCGTAACAAGACAAGAGTCAAAATCTGTTACAAAAAGTCTTTTCAATGGAACTGATCTTTCCGGGTGGCATGTGGATGTGCCCGACATGGATAGAAAGGACACAGTGGTTAGAAATCCTTTCATTGTGCGAGATAGCATGCTGGTTAGTTTAGGTACACCCAATGGCCACCTCATCACCGATTCTATCTTTCAAAACTATCGGCTGGAAGTACAATACCGTTTCGTAGGTGAGCCTGGTAATTGTGGTGTCCTTGTTCATGCCTCCACACCAAGAGCTTTGTATCAAATGTTTCCGAAGTCATTAGAAGTGCAAATGATGCATGAAAATGCGGGTGACTTCTGGTGCATTGTAGAAGACATCACCGTATCCGAAATGGAGAAGAGACGCGGCCCGAAAGAGAATTGGGGAATTACGGAAGGCAAAGAGCGCAGAGTAGTGAACCTCACAGACGGATCAGAAAATCCGTTGGGCGAATGGAACACGATGGTAATTGAATGCAAAGCCAATACGATCAAAGTTTGGGTAAACAATAATCTCGTAAACGATGGTTATGATTGCACCGCATCCAAAGGCAATATTGCTGTGCAGGCCGAAGGCGCTGAAGTGGAGTTCAGGAAAATTGAGTTGACAGCTTTATGAACAGGTACTTTGCTTATCAGCGTTATCCAACTTCATAATAAAAAGATTTCCGTAGCAGTTCTAAACTCTTAGGAATAGCAATGGCAGGTGTTTCTTTACCCTCAAACTCTAATGAGACAAATCCTTTGTAATTATTTTTACGCATGATTGCACCAATACGAGGATAGTCTAAATCTAGCGTATACCACTTACCTTCACCATAATAAGTTTTAGCCTGTACAAGAAAAGTATCCGGAGCGAGTGCTGCCAGTTGATCATAGGGCTCTTCAAGGAAGTTGCCCGTATCCAATGTCACCTTAAGCCATGGCGAATTCAGTTCATCAACGATTCGCTTCACTCCCTTTGCTGTTCGTCCAAGGCCCCAATGATTTTCAAGACCCAATACCACTCCGCATTCCTGCGCTTTTGGTAAGCACTTTGCAATAGAATCAATCACCCACTTAAAGCCATCTTCATCTGTATATCCTTCAATGTTGGACTCTATTCCTTTTTTTGCCATCAAGTCATCAAATGATTTTGAAGTTCCCCATCTCCCCGTGTTGATGCGCATGGTGGGGATGCCTAACGCATAAGCCAATTCAATCTGATGAATAGTCTTTTTAATATTTTCATCACGAAAAGCTATATCCGGATTCAAAAATCCTTGATGCGTTGAAAATCCGCATAGAGCAAGGCCACTATGAAACGCACGTTTCTTCAAATTTTGCAAATATGAATTTTCCTCAGATGTCATTTGCATAAGCAGAATCTCAATACCATCAAATCCCATTGCTGCCGCACTTTCAATACAACTTTCAATTGTAACTGCTTCTTTGGGGCCATTAAATTGCCAGAACGAATAAGTTGAAACTCCTACTGGATTGTGCCTGATAGATTTTGGTGATTCTGATTTTGGCATTAATTGATCTGTTCCTCTGGCAGCTACTAAGGTACCTGCTCCAGCCAAAGCACATGTTTTGAGGAAATTTCTGCGCGCTTGATCCATATGAATATCCTTTACTTAATAATATCCCATCTATTCTCCATTGCACTTGTTAAAGCGCTCAATTGTATAACGCTACTTAACGCAGCCTCTGTTGGCTTCGCCTCAGTGCTCTGAAGCAATGCCAAAAGATGCAGCCACTTCTCCTGTAATCCTACGATAGTTTCCATTTCCACAGGACTTTGATAAATACTTCCATACATAATATCAGGGTTTCCCGGTGCACCTTCTCCACGTATGGCAAGCCATTGTTCTTTTTTCCCCTTTGACCATTTTATTTTAGGATCAGCCATTCCTGCCTCTATTTTCTCGCGAATAACTTGAAGTTGATGATAGGCTTTGTAACAAATGATTGAATTATCTGTCTGCAGTTTCAAATCAGAATCGGTAATAGTTACACGTGGATCAAGCCTGACTTGCAACTCTTGTTCGCGAGCCATACCATCAACGATTAGTCTTACCTTATATTTCCCTGGCTTAACATATGGACCCTTTGGACCACTGGGTGTATTATGGTAGATGGCAGCAATAGCAAATTGTCTGTCGCTTCCTTTGGGATCAGCATAACGCAAATCCCACACGAAACGATGATGACCAGCCGTGACAGAAACCTGCTCAGCTGGCCGGATCCAATAGGTTGGATGGGGAACGGATAGTGTATCTATATGTTCAGCAAGATCACTACTGGAATAGCTTCGGACAATTACACCTTCTTGATCGATAATTTCCAATTGAACCTTCACGGCTGACTTGTCCATCCAATAATCAAGTATTGCGCCATCGGGTGGATTTTGCCCAGCTGGCTCTTCAGGGGGAAGAGGCGTATCAGAGAACATATTATTTCTTACTCGCGTAGCTAGCGCAGGTGGAAACAAAAAGGATTGATTTTGTGATAACGCTTGCGCCATATTTCTAAGAGGCGTAATGTTATCCATAATCCAAATAGATCGGCCGTGTGTACCACTCACGACATCATCACCTTGGATAACGAGATCGCGAATAGAAGTTGCAGGCATATTATTTCTTAGCGATTGCCAATTTTCACCTTCATCGATAGAGAAGAAAACGGCTTGCTCTGTACCCGCAAACAAAAGTCCTTTTTGCTTTGGATCTTCGCGCACAACATTTACAACTGCATTAGCAGGAAGACCTTTCACGATCTCCTTCCAGGTGATACCGCCATCTTTTGTTCGATAGATGTGCGGTCTTAAATCATCTTTTCGCAAGGCATTAACGGAAAAAAAAGTTGTAGTCAATTCGAAATGACTAGCTTCCATCTGCGACACTTTATCCCAGGAAGAAAGCATTGCCGGAGTTACATCCTTCCATGATTTGCCGCCATCATTAGTTGTGTGAACCAACCCATCATCTGTGCCAGCCCATATCCAATTCTTGTCGAGTGGTGAGCCACTAACTGAATAAATTACTGCACGTTGTTTCATTGTATTCAAACTCTCCGTTCTAAAGTCGCCAATGCTAGCTGGTACTTCTGGTTGCTTTCTGGTCAAGTCAGGACTGATTATTGCCCACTGCTGTCCACCAGTTGTTGTCTTCCATAAAACATTGGTGGCAAAGAGAAGCATATCCGGATCGGCTGGATGAAATAATAAAGGCAGCGAACGTAGCATACGGTATTGGCCAGAACGCAGCGCTTCAGGCGCAACATTTTGTGTTTGACCTGTCTTTTTATTGAAACGTGTTACTCGTCCACCATAGATGATATCAGGATCTTTAGGATCAGGTGCAACATAGGCATATTCATCAGCACCAACTCCCATCCAATCACGAAATGAAATCTGTCCACCATTTCCCCGGCTCGCAGTTCCTATTGCACCACTCTCTTGTTGCCCACCATAAACCCAATATGGAAATTGATTATCAGTTGAGATATGGTATAATTGAGTAGTTGGTTGATTGTACCATGAACTCCACGTCTTTCCTCCATTCACTGTAACAGTTGCTCCTTGATCTGCAGCAAAAAGCATAATGTCTGGTTGTTCTGGATTAATCCATATGCGATGATAGTCATCTCCACCTGGTGCGCCTTTAATAGAAGTCCATGTAAATCCTCCATCACTTGAACGATACGCAGCGGTGTTGGCGGCATAAACAACATCCGGATTTTTAGGATGCACTCGAATTTCAGCAAAGTCACTTCCTCGGCCCCACACTCTGCGCTGGTCGCTGACTAGCTTCCAGTTTTCACCCGCATCATCACTTCTATAAATACCACCATTCACTTGCGCATCTACTGTGGCAAATATTCTTTTTGGGTTGCTCAACGATATTCCAAAACCTATTCTGCCTAAACCTTGTTGGGCGGTAGGCAATCCATTGACAAGTTTTCTCCAGGTGGTTCCACCATCTGTGGATTTATATAATCCACTGTTGCTACCTGAGAACGATGCATTTTCCCAGGGACCTTCGCGGTGTTCCCACATATCAGCATATATGATTTCCGGATTTACAGGATCCAACTCTACTTGAATGGCTCCTGTATTAGTGTTAGTGTACAAAACCTTCTCCCAGTTACCTCCACCATCACGTGAACGAAATACACCTCGCATTTCATTAGCCCCATATGGATGACCTAATACGGCAGCATAAACGATGTTAGGGTTTGCTGGATGGATCACTACACGGCCTATTTGCTGTGCGTCACTCAATCCAACATGCTTCCAGGTTTTTCCCCCATCACTTGATTTAAACATGCCATCACCAACTGATAAATCAGGGCGATGAAGCCCTTCGCCTGTACCTACATAAATAATGTTTGGCTCCGTTGTTGATACTGCAATATCTCCGATTGAGCCGGTAGACTCCTGATCAAAAATTGGTTTCCATGTACGGCCAAAGTCATCTGTTTTCCAAACACCACCATTGTTAACTCCTATATAAAATACGTTAGGCTGAGAAGGAATACCAACGGCCCCTACTGTTCGGCCAGCCCGGAAAGGGCCTATCATTCGGTGCTGCAATTCTTGATAATAGGATGCAGGAACTATTTGTGCAGCGGAGATATAGGAGAAAAAGCAAAGAAAAATAATAGTGCGTCTCATACCAGAATCATTTTGTGAAGGGGAAAAAGTACTGATTAATTAAAGACAGAACAAACAACTTTACATGGATGAAAAATGAAATTATCTAACCCAGATTGGGTAATTAGCCTCAACTACTAAATCGCAATAAATTAACCCGGAATTGCCATTAGAAGCTAAAACTAAAGGGTGAGTTGATTGAGTTAGTATTCATCCAAAGCCCAGTAACCCATTCTCTTCGTTTCATGGCCAATGATAGTTTGAGGATTTTTTGATTGTCATTTTTCACAATGTATCCGCCAATGGCAAAGATTCCACTGCCCTTGTCGGAGTTCTTCTTCAACAAACATAAGTTATTGAGCACGCTGGTGAAGAACACCAGCGGGGGCCAGTAAATTATTTCTTGGCATCGGTTATCTTCTCATGTGAAAATAGCTTTACCGAAAAACCCAGACTTACAAATCGATTTCCCTTGAAAAATTCAGGGATACTCACTTTTTGAGCGGCAATGGAATTGCCATCGATGTCTTCTTCATTAACTCCGTAATAAAATGCGCCATGAACAAGCGGTGCATGAAAACCGAGCGCTAAATCAAACGTTGGTTGTAAGTGTTTTATTTTGGTAAGAGGTAATTTGTGAGAAATAAGAAGTTGCCCCCGCAATAGAAGCAGTGAGGCACGCGCAAAAGCTTCATCGTGTTCATATGGTAAGTTTGCCAGAATATTTGGCGTATTTCCTCGAAATCGTATCACGGAATATCCGAGACCAATACCGGCCAGCGCTTTTATTTCCATCCGCGGATTCTTTAGCCACGTGTAGCCGGATTGAAAAGTGAAACTAAATAAGTAAGGCATTGATCCTCGGAGGTTCGGAATATCAAATTCCGTGTTGAGGTAAAAAGGAATTCTGCCATTGTCATATAAAAAGTTGAAGCCTATCAACCTGTTGCGAGCAATACCGGTTACATCGGTGGCGCCTTGGGCAACTGACCATCGTTGGAGATCGGAAACTTTCGCATAACTATTTCCAGCCGTCACCCCCATTGAAAATGATTTTCGTTCCAAAGTTTGTCCCCATAGGGATGATGGAAGAAATAGAAAAATGATCAGTATCAAAAAAGAGCACTGCATTTCAGCATGAAATTAGAATTGTAAAAAATACCGAAGCCCCAGATATTCCAAAAAACCAAATATAATTATTAAACCCAGAATTGTCATTTGAAGGTAAAACTTAAGGGTGAGTTGATTAAGTTAGTATTCATCCAAAGCCCAGTAAACCATTCTTTTCGTTTCATGGCCAATGATAGTTTGAGGATTCTTTGATTGCCATTTTTCACAATGTATCCGCCAAAGGCAAAGACATGGTATCGGAGCGTTTCATTTGCTGGTAGACTTTCTGTCCCAATACAACTTGCCTGAACATGCCGCGCTTTTGTGTGTAAAGAAATGGAAGTGATTTTATACCTTCGAAATTATTTTCCATCGAGTAATGACTATCAAAGCTTTCTTTAAGCGATTTTTTCCTGGCGTATTCCTATTGTTATTGAGTTGCATTGAACCTTATGAACCACAGGTTGGTCAAGATACCCTTAACTTGTTAGTTGTGGACGGCTTTATAAATGCCACGGATAATTCAGCAACTGTGCGATTATCCCGTGCCCAACCCGTTTCCGAATTAGGAATTGCAGATCCGGAGACGAAAGCTACCGTCACAATTGATCTTTCAAATGGAGTTTCATATTCTCTTGAGGAGAAAGAATTTGGGGAATACAGTGTTAATAGCATTGCTATTGACAAAAATGCTTTCTACACATTACATATTAAAACACTATCAGGTAAAGAATACATTTCTGACACAATCCGCATTAAGTCAACCCCACCTATTGATAGTTTGGGCTTTAGTATTTCAAATAACCAGGAAATATTGAGTGCACATGTCAACACGCACGATGATGCGCGAAGTACAAGATACTATGCCTGGGATTTTATAGAAACATACGAATACAAAGCGCCCGATTCTTCTCAGTTCAAGTTGATCAACAAGGAGGCATTCCCCAGAACTGTTGAAGAATCTGTTTTCACATGTTGGCGAACTGAGGATCCAACAAGTATTTCTATTGGTACCTCCTTAGGACTCAAGGATGACGTCATTAATAGATATCCACTTCTCCAAATTCCTAAAGGTTCACCTAAACTTTCTGTACGTTATAGTGTGCTGGTAAAGCAAAGAGCTGTAAGCGCTTTGGAGTATGATTTTCTAGACCAGTTAAGAAAGACCACAGAAACACTGGGTGGTATATTTGGAACAACACCCAATTCTGTGCTTGGTAATATTCATTCCATCAGTAATAAAAATGAACCAGTGTTAGGTTATTTCAGCGGAGCAGAAATAACGGAAAAAAGACTTTTTATAGAGTATTTAGATATGCCTGACTACTTTAGGACGTTGAGAACTAATGATGGGTGCGAGTTTGAGCAAACTTGCCCCATTTTTCCAGATCCAGTTACACCCAGGCCACTATTTTGTGTTTCGATAGAGGATTTACCAGATGATGCGATAATAGTTAGGATCCTGGACCTGAACTACTACATTTTTACTTCGGCAGAATGCGGGGATTGTCGCGTGAAGGGTGGCACAACCAAACGCCCAGATTTCTGGTAAGTTATCTCTATTGGAAAGTCCTTGTTGGTACTTCACCAACAAGGACTTTCGTCAGAAGATCAGTTATTTTTATACGCTTTATCCAAAAACAAATAGCGCGCATCATCTTTTGAATCTACCGCTTTTGATTGGGTATCAATAATCATAACAGGAGGAGTTGCGTCTTGCGCCTCTGCTTGAGGCCATTCTGGAAGTTTATCGCCATTTGGATTTCCTGTTTTAATAAAATTGGCAAAGTAGCTCAACATGGTTTCTGAAACAGTGTAGTCATCTGCCGTCCATGCATAATCCGTAACCAGATCAAGATTACCCATACAATATTCAATCTCACAGGCATGCGGTGCACCAAGGGGTTCTGGTCTTGGAGCACTTTGCTCTCCACGCACCGTTCCACCTGCCAGACCAGGAGTAAGACCCTTATCCACCAACGGAGGTCTTAATTTGCTATACAAATAACGATATACAGGCTTGCTGCTATTTTTGCGATGAAGATCAAACCATTTCCATGTGCTGTAGGCAATAAAGCGATCAGAAGCTAACATCGTTGCAGACCACTCAATTTCTTTGGGTGATGAATGCGGATAAAGTTTCAACACCTCAGCATGATCAGTTGGATACATCTCCTTTACTTTCTTCACATAGTTTTCTTCTGTGTAAGGCAGACCTTGCATGAATGCCATGCCTGGAATCTCAGTTGAATTCCATCCTAATAACAGTGGCACTTGTGCTTGTTCTTTTGCTTTAAAGATTTCAGGTATTGTTTTCGGATAGAAATAGCCATCAACCACCGTTGGAAATCTCAAACCTTTTGATTCAGCATAAATCTCATATAGATCACGTGTACTTAAAGTTCTTAACTGAGCTAATGATGGATAGCCAGCTTTGGTCGCAAACTCAAGTCCCGTTTTTTCCGCTTCGGCAAGCGGAACTGGTGATAACGTAGGATTGATACCTGCCCCGCTCTCGCCTATTGCACCTGCAATCAGCTCCCTTGAAAGTGGTGACGCCATTTGTGCGCTCACAGCAATGGAGCCAGCGGATTCTCCAGCAATCGTTACTTTTTTAGGATCGCCACCTAATGCTGCAATATTTTTCTGCACCCATTTCAATCCGGCCTGTTGATCAAGCAATCCATAATTGCCAGATCCTTTGTAAGAAGCTTCTTTACTTAATTCTGGATGGGCAAAAAAACCGAAGATGCCTAACCGATAATTCACTGTCACCACCACAATTCCCTTCTTCGCCATGCTAGCTCCATCATAGCGAGGTTCTGATGCATCACCTGCCACAAATCCACCTCCAAAAAAATAGACGAGCACTGGAAGTCCGGTGGTCGATCTTTTTGCAGGAGTCCAAACATTTAAGTAAAGACAATCTTCACTTAATCCATCTGATCTCGAATTCATGTCACCAAATACAATAGCTTGAACGGGTCTTGGTCCGAAATCTTTAGTGCCGCGTACTCCGGTCCAATTGTCGACTGGCTGGGGAGCTTTCCACCTGAGGTTGCCAACAGGTGGCTTCGCAAAAGGAACTCCAAAGTACATCTGAAGACCAGACTTGGTTTCATATAAACCTTCAATGACACCATTTTCTACTGTGGTTTGCACAGGAAAACTACTGCTCTTCTGTGCGGAAACTGAAAAGGTAAAAGTTGAGGCTAAAATTATAATAAATGCTTTTTTCATATTGAGATTGGAGCTATTCATGTTTGTGTCACTATATATAACAATAATAATTAGTTTTAAACAATATCCCCAACGAAAAATGAGATGAAGTATCTTTTAGAAAATGAAGAAACAGAACGACTATACTTCAGGAAGATACATCTCTCTGATTTCAAGGCCTGGCTTGAGTTTTTTAAAGATCCGTCATCTTTTCAATATTGGGTAACCGAATTGAAAGCACCTGAAGTGGAATGTGAAAACTGGTATAAAAAACAATTTGACCGATACGAAACCGGCCGTGGTGGAATGAATGCATTGATTGAAAAAGGAAGTAATAAACTCATAGGTCATGCTGGATTATTAGTTCAACAAGTAGATGGTAAGGCAGAACTTGAGGTTGCTTATTCCTTATTGCCGGAACAAAGAAATAAAGGATATGCAACTGAAGCAGCACGAAAATGCATAGACGTTGCCTTTCAAAATGAGTATTGGTCTACTTTGATTTCCATTATTAGCACTACCAATAAACCATCAGCAAATGTTGCCATTAAAAATGGAATGAAAGCTGACAAGCAAACGGTATACAATCAAAATGATGTTACGATCTTCAGAATTAGTAAAATGGACTGGTCTCACTTCAGACCAACACAAAGAGCTAGAGTAGTGCTTTCACTTTAAATAGTTTACTCG
>JANOQK010000181.1:0-5428 GCA_031414855.1 Bacteroidia bacterium
GGAAACCAGCCAGGAACTTTCCCGTCACAATGTCCCAATCGGTGAGCGGTTTGGTAAAAAGTAATTCAAGTGTGCCGAGTTTTTTCTCTTCAGCAAAACTCTTCATGGTAATGGCCGGCACCAAAAAAATAAACACGAACGGACCCATAGAAAAAAGGGTGTCCATATCTGCAAAGCCATAGTCTAAAACTGAAGTCTCCGGAAACACCCAAATGAGAAGGCCTATCCCCGTGAGGAATACAGCGATCACGATGTAGGCGATCAATGAATTGAGGAAGCTTGTAAATTCTTTCTTGAAAATATGCAGCACTTATGGTCAGGCTTTAGCGGGCAAAAGTAATGAATTAGGATTTTAGATGTAAGAATTGAGATTTAAGATTTCGATTGGCCCGAACGAACAAGTGATCCAAAAAAATGATAAATCAAAATTCTAAAATCTCAAATTTCTATTAGTGGGTCAATTCACAAAAAACCGATTCGAGCGAAACTTCTTCTTTCTTTAAGCCCAGCAATGAGATTTTTCGCTCTGAAGTGAATTTGAAAATCTCAGGACGAAGATCTGTATCTCCCTCTCCGATCAGTTTGAATTTATTTCCACCCAGAGAGATCACTTCCTTGACATTTGGGAGCGATTTCAATTCTTCCAATTCTACAGCAGCTTCAAACTCAACCTCTATAGCAATTGATTTACTTTCCTGTTGAAGTAAATTCACCAACTTATCATCTGCTACAATTTCTCCTTTGTTGATCACAATAACTCTGTCGCAAATGGCTTGCACCTCCTGCATGATATGAGTAGAGAAGATAACGGTCTTCTTGACGCTTATGTCTTTAATCAGATTTCTGATCTCAACAATTTGATTGGGATCAAGACCAGATGTGGGTTCATCCAAAATCAGGACTTGAGGATCATGTATCAGGGCTTGCGCTAATCCAACACGTTGTCGATACCCTTTTGAAAGGGCTTCTATTTTTTTATTTTGCTCACGACTGAGCCCGCAAAGTTCAATCATCTCTCCTACCCGATGTTTCAAATGCGCAGATGACAATCCATACACACCACCAACGAAGCTCAGGTGTTCATGCACATACATATCCAGATATAAAGGATTGTGTTCTGGTAAATAGCCTACTATTTTTTTTACCTGAAGGGGTTGTTCCGCAACGTCAAACCCTCCTACTTTTACCTGACCGCTAGTAGCTGGTAAAAAACCGGTCGAGATTTTCATGGTCGTTGATTTGCCCGCACCGTTAGGCCCAAGAAAGCCAACGATCTCTCCGCTTTGAACAGAAAATGAAATGTCGTTCAACGCCTTTTGGATACCATAAACCTTTACAAGATTCTTTATAAGCAAGGACATATAACTTGTTTGTATATAAATTAGGATTCAGAGAATCTGGTTCAGAAGATCTAAAAGTTCTTGATCAGAAAGAGTTGACTTTGCTGACTTATCGTAAATGGATAACAAAAAAACTGTGGTGTCCGAAACTACCAAATTAGTAATAACTCTGGCTCCTGCCGATTTACCCTTGCCCTTAGAAGCAATAGCCAATCTTACCTTGTAACAGTTTTTTCCAATAAATGAACCTTGCACAGGGTTCATTTCCAAACTTTCAATCAGTGCTAAAAATTCTTTCTTTAGGGAAGGATATTTTTTGGCAAGTTTCATCAATTGCCTGTCAAAGGGGGGAATCGCAAGTATTTTATAACTCATCCAAAAGCTCTTTAGCAGGTCGAGCCTTAAGTTTACCTTGTTTTACCAATTTTAGGTTTTGCACTGCTTCTCTGATCTCTGTGACCAATTGAGCCTTCTCATCTGACAGCGGTTTAGCCTTAACATAAGAAAGGTTTCGAAGCAACTCCATCACAAACGGAACTTTAGAATCTTTTATATCTAACAGTACTTTCATATTATTTCTCAGTTACAAATTTAACAAAATATTGCACCTGATTATGCCACATTACATCTCAAGCGGCTAAGGCCGAACTTCGGATCTATATCAAATTTTTTGTTAAAAGTTTACCATTCTCGTTCCCGGCTCATTAATTGCCAGTAATTTAGAAAATTCAGACATTTGCGATCCAAATTATCACCCATGCGAGCTTTATCTATTTTCATTCTTCTACTCATTTGCGGTTCCGTGGCTTTTGGCCAGGCCGGCTACAAAATTGATTTTAAAATAAAAGGCTGGAAAGATACCACCGCCTTCCTGGGTCACTATTATGGTGAACAGACCTACATAAAAGATACAGCCAGAGTTAACAGCGTTGGTGCTTTTACCTTTGAAGGTTCCAAAACACTTCCCCAAGGGGTTTATTTCTTAGTACTGGACAAATCCAAAATTTTTGATTTTGTGGTAAGCTACGATCAGCGCCTGGCAATGGAAACTTCTAATGAGGATTATATACGAAATATGAAGGTTGCGGGGGACGAAGACAACCGGCTTTTCTTTGAGAATATGACGTTCAATATGGAACGTCATAAAGAGGCCGAGCCTTTCATTAAAGTCTTACAAGACACAACAATTGCTAAAGATAGTCCTGCTAAGAAAGCCGCACAGGAATCCTTTTCAAAAGTCAATGAGAAAGTAGTGGCCTATCAAAACGATCTCATCGAGAAGTATCCTGCCACTTTAACAGCCCGGATTTTCAAAACCACAAAACAAATTGTCATCCCCGATCCACCTAAGAAAGCGGACGGCTCGATTGACTCTTCATTCCAGTATAGATATTACCGCGAGCATTTCTTTGATTATTTTGATTTAGGGGATGAAGCATTGATAAGAATGCCACGGCCAATCTATCAGGAAAAATTGAAGGAGTATTTAAGTAAGCTATTTGTACCCGATCCAGATACGATCACAAAGGCCTTAAACAAACTAGCTGAGAAGGCCAAGAAAAGTCAGGAGACCTATAAATACCTCGTGTGGAATTGTCTGGTAAATTATCAGGCACCCGAAATTATGGGACTAGACAGGGTGTATGTTAATCTTTATGATAAGTATTATGCTTCAGGTGAAATGGATTTTTGGATCAGTGATGCCATTAAAAAAAATATTAAAGACTATGCTGAAAAATTACGCGGCAGCTTAGTGGGTGATCAAGGCCGCAACCTGATGATGCAGGACCAAAATCTACAACCCAAATCACTTTACGACATCAAAAAGAAATACACGTTTCTTTTCTTCTACGATCCAGATTGCGGTCATTGTCGTGAGGAAACACCTAGGCTGGTCGATTTCTACAACAAGAACAAAGTAAAATTTGATCTGGAAATTTTTGCTGTGACAATTGACACATCTATGCAAAAGATGAAGGATTTTATCAAAGAATTTAAAACAGCGAGCTGGGTAAATGTAAATGGACCTCGCAGCTATCAGGGTCTCTACACCAAATCCTATTATGCTGAGCAAACCCCAACACTTTATATTCTAGACAGCAAGAAGAAAATAATCGCCAAAAAACCACCGATCGACAAGCTGGAGGAATTCCTCACTAACTATGAGAAATTCCATAAACCAAAGCCAGTGACTGCAAAGGGAACGTAATTCAAAAATCAAACAACAAATAAAAAACTGATACACTACTCGATGAGTAAGGGATTTGCCACTTTCATTTTTCTACTTGTCTTGTCCGCTTCCTCATTTGCTCAAGCTGACTATAAAATTGAATTCAAAATCAAAGGCTGGAAAGACACCACCGTCTATCTCGGCTTCTATAACTGGGACCAGAAGTTTGTAAAGGATACAGCCCACGTCAATAGCCAAGGTGTATTCTCCTTTGACAATCCGAAATCATTGACGCAGGGTGTTTACTTCCTGATGCTCAATAAATCCTTGATTTTTGACTTCGTGGTGAGTTCTGACCAGCATTTCAATTTGGAAACCAGCCATGAAGATTACATCACTAACATGAAGGTCTTTGGTGATGTCGATAATGAGCTATTCTTTGGGGATATGATTTTCAATAAAGAACGCAACAAAGAAGCAGAGCCTTATATTAAAATTTTAAAAGACAGCACGCTGGCCAAAGATGATCCGACCAAGAAAGCGGCCCAGGAATCACTTTCAAAAGTGGGCGAAAAGGTAATGGCTCATCAAAATAAAATTATTGCTGAATACTCCAGCACTTTAACAGGTCGAAAGTTGAAAGGAAGCAAACAAATTGAAATACCTGCTCCACCAAGAAAAGCTGATGGAACGATTGACTCATCATTCCAATTCAACTATTACCGCGAACATTTCTTTGATAATTTAGATTTGGCCGATGAAGCTATGTTGCGTCTGCCAAAGGTGTTTTATAAAGACAAGGTAAAAGAGTATTTAGAGAAGCTATTTATACCTGACCCGGATACGATTACAAAAGCAATTATAAAGTTAGCCGACAAGGCGAAGAAAAATCAGGAGACCTATAAATACCTGGTGTGGAATTGCCTGGTGAATTATCAAGCCCCGGAAATTATGGGACTTGACCGGGTGTATGTCAATCTTTACGATAAATATTTTGCTTCAGGTGAAATGGATTTCTGGATAACCCCTGCTATCAAACAAAATTTGAAAGATTATGCGGGGAAATTAAGAGGCAGTTTAGTAGGTGACCAGGGCTACAATCTTAAGATGCAGGATATAAACTTTCAGACTAGGGCACTTTATGAAGTTAAGAAAAAATATACGATCCTTTTTTTTTACGATCCTGATTGCGGCCATTGCCGGGAAGAAACACCCAAGTTGATGGACTTCTATGACAAGAATAAGGTGAAATTTGATTTGGCTGTTTTTGCCGTCTCTGCAGATACGTCCGTAAAGAAAATGAAAGACTTTATTAAAGAGTTTAAAACATCAAATTGGGTAAATGTGTACGGGGCTCGAAGCTATCACGAGCATTACAGCAAGTTTTATTACGCGGAGCAAACCCCAACACTTTATATTCTAGACAGCAAAAAGAAAATAATTGCTAAAAAACCACCAATTGAAAAGCTGGAGGAATTTCTTTTAAACTACGAGAAGTTTCACAAGCCAAAGGCTACTTCTGCAAAGGGAACTTGATCCGTCAGCCCGATCTCACATTTGAATTCAGAATTACGAGTAAACTTTAGCTCAGGAAAAACCCGTTTCAGAACAATTCAATGCGGTTTTACAACAATTGGCACAAAAAATATTTGATCTGGTGCAACTATTTACCCTTTTGAGAGTATCTAAGGTGTATAATCATATAACCTATGGCACTCTTAGATACCCTATTCGGAAAAAAGAAGAAAGAATTGAAAGCTTCTTGCACCATCACAAAAGAACCGATTGAAAAAGGATTTGGCTATCTTCTTACCACTGCTGAAGTAATAAGTTCCAAAAAATATTGGGATATGGTAATGACAGAACCCGAAACCATGTCTTACACAGTGTCGCACTTTAAAAACCAATCCAGCGGCAC
>JANOQK010000182.1:0-7825 GCA_031414855.1 Bacteroidia bacterium
CATCTGTATGTCGCCAAATTTCTGCAATCACACCCCAGCCCTCAACTCCTACTAATCTATGTCTTTGACCTTGCGCCAATTGGATTACTTCCTGGTCTTTCAACAATTTGAGCGAGCCTTGCTCATCTGTTGCACTTGTTACCACTCCCGCAGTTCCGCCTATCAGTTTCCAAATCTCTGCTCTTCTATGATGATATTGCCATGATAATCTTTTGTTAGGCGCTACCATCAATATTTTGGGGCTTAGCTTACCACTGATTTGCAAATCAGAAAATTCTACATTCGGAAAAAATAGTTTAGCAAACTGTGGAGCCTGGGTCTCGTCAATCACATAAAATCCACCCCATGGTCGTTCGAAATCTTTGGTGGCCACTTTGAGCTTAAGGTGAGCGAGATAGCTTCCCACTTTTTCAAATAATTCAGAACGATCTTCCTTTTGCGTCAATTGTAACTGCATATGATTTATATTTTAGAACTAGTCAAGGTGAAAAAAAACACAGCACCGATTCCCTAAATAAAGAATGCAAGGTAGTAGTTAAAACATTTATATTTGAAACACTTCAAAAAAATACCCTCCGCTAATTAAGTTATTCGAAACATGAAAATCATCCTATCCACACTATTATTCTTGTCTTTTGCGTGGCCATCCCTTCTGGCACAAGTCTCCAAAGCTGAGAAAAAAATTTCTAGTGCAGTGGATGCTCATCAACAGGAAGCAGTTAAGCTATTGGAAGAGGTGGTAAACATCAATAGTGGCTCAATGAACTTTGAAGGAGTGTACAAAGTAGGTCATATATTCAAAGCAAAATTTGATGCTTTGGGGTTTGAAACTAAATGGGTAGATGGAAAATCGTGGGGCAGATCGGGTCATTTGATTGCGCAGCATAAAGGTAAAGGCAAAACACTTTTATTGATCGGTCACCTGGATACGGTATTTGAATTAACAAGTCCATTTCAAAAATTTAAGACGATTAATGATTCAATTGTTGCGGGTCCGGGTGTTGGTGATATGAAAGGTGGTGATGTGATAATCGTGTTAGCGATGCAAGCCTTAAAAGCGGCCGATGTTTTGAAAGATATGAATATCATCATTGTTATGACTGGTGATGAAGAACTTAGCGGACATCCATTAGATCTTGCCCGTAAAGATTTAATTGAGGCCGCAAAAGTAGCAGACATCGCGATTGGCTTTGAAGATGGTGATGGCAAGACGGAAACAGCCGTTGTCTCGCGAAGAAGTTCATCAGGATGGGAGTTGAATGTAACAGGTGTACCCGCGCACTCCTCACAGGTGTTCACCGATAAAATCGGAGCGGGCGCCATCTATGAAGCCTCGAGAATTGTAAATAGTTTTTATGAGGCGCTATCGAAAGAAGAAAACCTAACTTTCAATCCAGGAATGATGTTGGCGGGAACATCGGTGGAACATGACCAGGATTTGGATGGAGGAAACGCGTATGGAAAAAGTAATATTGTCGCCAAGAGTGCTGTGGTTACTGGAGACATCAGGGCCCTCTCACCTGAACAACTTCTGAAAACTCAAGACACCATGAAAGAGATTGTCGCGAACAATCGACCCCAAACATCCGCAGAGATCACTTTTGGTGTTGGCTATCCACCTCTCGCTCCAACAAAAGGAAATTATGAATTGCTTACTCTTTTTAACATCGTAAGTAAAGACCTTGGCTTTGGCGAAGTGAGAGCAGTAAACCCCCGCGATGCCGGAGCTGCAGATATATCATTCACCGCAAGTTATGTCGACATGGCCATGGATGGACTTGGCCCACGTTGTTGGGATGGTCATACCGTTAATGAAACTGCTGATCCAAGAACGATAACGATGGAAGCGAAAAGATCAGCCGTGTTGATGTATCGACTGACGCGCGAAAAAATAGAATGGGTGCAGAAGAAATAAAGTCTTCGACATTCTCAGACTAACAGTAAGTAAATGTCATTCTGAGCCTGATAGAGAATATCATCCTGAGCTTATCGAAAGCTTGTGACCCCGGCAGGAATCGAACCTGCATCTTCAGAATCGGAATCTGAAATACTATCCATTGTACTACGGAGCCAAAAAAAATCACCGATACCGGTTGCCAGTTTACCAGGCTTAATTTCTGCAAAAGTAAGGAAAGGTTGATGGGTAAAAAACCTTTGGCTGTAAAACCCGCTGGAGACAACGAAAGTTGAAACTTTAGTGCCTCCTTTGGACTGTTTGTTCGGGCAGGCTCCAAAAAATGAAGGCCAACCCGTCTGGTCAGCCCTTCATTTCCTAAACTAAACCTATAAACCGTCTTATTCTTAATGCTTTATTATACTACTGGATTCCTATCAAATTATTAAAGAATCCTCTTTGCCACGAATAGTGTACCAAATGTGCCACATTTCGAACACCTAATTTTTTTACAATATTTCTCCGGTGCGTATGCACTGTATGTTCACTAATAAAAAGTTGAAAGGAGATCTCTTTGGAGTTGAGCCCTTCCGCGATCATTTTAACGATTTCGATCTCCCTGCGAGTTACGGTTTCAGTTTGCATCATAGCTGATGTGGTTTACAATCTTTATGTTGAAACCATGGTGTCGTAACCAGATTCGGGCGGAAAAATATCTTTTAAATATCCTTTTCTATTTTACTCAGTGTTTAGGGCTTACAAAACCCGTCAAAGCCCTCATGGCCAGCAACATACTGAGAAGTGATAGCACAGCTCCCATTAACATAGGCGCTCCTGGAAAATAGAGTGGTGCTCCTTCTCCCGTAAAGTAGCCGAACAATTGAGTCATCAATAAAGGACCCACAATGGATGTAACACTCATCAAACTGGTGAGAGCACCTTGCAATTCGCCTTGTTCGTTGGCCGGCACTTGTGAAGAAATAATTCCTTGTATGGCAGGACCTGCAATTCCACCGAGACAATATGGTATAAGAAAAGCAAACATCATCCACCCTTGCGTAGCAAAGGCAAACAATACAAATCCAAGACTGTAAAGCGCGAGTCCTGCATAGAGAGATCGCTTTTGTCCGAAGGCTGGAATGATGATACGAATCAATCCTCCCTGCACTCCGGCTATCAATAAACCTACAGCAGCTAATGACAATCCAATCATTCCGGGAGTCCAATTGAATTTCTCAATCACATAGTACGCCCAGTTACTTTGTATGGCATGTGATGCTATGTAAATTAAAACAAGAGAAGCCACCAGACCGATTATAACAGGGTAGCGACCTAAATTAAAAAGTGACGCAACCGGGTTGGCGCGTTTCCATTCAAAGGCTCTTCTGTTCTCGGGCTTTAATGATTCTGGTAAAATAAAATATCCGTAAAGGCAATTAATCAAACTTAATCCTGCTGCCACCAAAAATGGAACGCGTGGCCCAAACGATCCAAGTAATCCACCTAATGCTGGGCCGATAATAAATCCTAAACCAAAAGCGGCACCGATCATTCCAAAATTTTGAGCGCGCTTTTCGGGTGTGCTCACGTCTGCAATGTAGGCACCAGCGGTGCTAAAGCTTGCGCCCATTACACCGGCAATAATTCGCCCCACAAAAAGCCACCCGATGGTAGGTGCCAATGCGAGAAAGATATAATCAATTCCAAAACCAAAAAGAGAGCCTAGCAAAATAGGTCTTCGCCCATAGCGGTCGCTCATGCCGCCTAAGATAGGAGCAAACAGGAATTGAACTCCCGCAAACGCAAAGAGCAGCCAGCCACCAATGCGCGATGCTTCACTTGTGGTGCCTCCAGTTAACTCTTTGATCAATGCGGGTAACACGGGTATGATTACACCAAAGCCGATGGTATCGATCAACAGTGTAACGAAAATAAACCCAATAGCGGCTGTACGTTTTTCTGACATCCCTAATTTTTTTTTGGAAGATAAGACTTAGCTCCCTATTCTAAAATAATCTTGTAGCTCAAGGCTCTGAGTAAGGCTAACTTTTCAGTAAACTCTTTTTGTTCTTTTAGTTTAACTAAGCCCTTGAGATAACAATCTTCTTCAAAAATCTGCTCCAGAATTTCCAGATCAAACTCTTTCACCAATCGCATCACTTCTGGTGTTGATTCGTATTGATAGCGCAGTGTTATTGATTCTTTTACTTCCTGTTCTATAATGATGGCAAGATTCAGTGCCTCTTCAGCAGCTGTTTTATAGGCTTGAATAAGTCCTCCTACTCCCAGCTTTGTTCCACCAAAATAACGTACAACAACAATCAGTACATTGGTCAGGTTCTTTGATTTGATCTGACCGAGGATGGGATCACCCGCTGAATGGTTGGGCTCACCGTCATCAAACGCCCGAAACTTTGCCTTATCCGCTCCCAACAGATAGGCAAAACAATGATGGCGTGCATCAAAATATTTCTTCCTCAGCTCAGATAATTTCTCTTTTATAGCCTCTTCCGATTCGACTGGATAGGCAAAGGCCAGAAACTTACTACCCTTTTCTTTATATATACCCTCCGTAGCCGCCTTGATAGTTTGAAAAGAAAATGGAGACATCTGCAACGCAAAGGGTGTTTTTTGCGTCCTAAAGGAAAGAAAATTACCTCATCCAGCTCTTATCCTAAAAGGAGAAGATTGAAAAAAAGATTCATGCAACCTTTAGTATCCACCTCGGTCTCTCGTTAAACAAAAGTAAAATCAACCAACAAACATATGAAAACCAAGATTTCAACTGCCCTGCTCCTTTTTGTTTTGAGCATTTCAGCAGCTATAGCACAAACAAAAGAAACCCGTGATGTCTCTACGTTTACAAAAATTTCGTTCCGTGTGTCTGGTAAACTTTATCTGAAACAAGGAAGTCCACAAAAAGTGGAGATCGAAGGAAAAAAAGATGCATTAGAAAAAATTGAAGTAGAAGTAGAAAGCGGCAGGCTTGTGATTAAGCGAGAAGGCAACGGCTGGATGGACTGGAGCTTTGGCGATGATGACGATAAAGTAAACGTATATGTTACGGTGAAAGACATAGAAGGATTGAGTGTGAGCGGATCAGGGGATTTGATCGGCCAGGGAAAAATAACATCCTCTGATCTTGATCTAAATGTGAGTGGATCAGGTTCTCTTCAATTAGATGCCTCTGTTAGTGGCGACCTTGAAGCAGATGTATCAGGTTCAGGCGAAATTGTATTGAAAGGTTCTTGCCGAAATTACGATAGCGATGTGAGCGGTTCAGGAAGAATAGATTTAGAGGTGGCGATATCTGAAAAAGCCAGCTTCGGTGTATCAGGCTCTGGAAAAATTCAAGCCAGCGGAACTGCGAACGAAGTGAAGACTAATATCAGTGGATCAGGTAAAGTATTAGCGGCCAATCTTGAAACAAACAAATGTGAAGTGCGCATCTCGGGTTCAGGTGATGTTGAAATTAATGTGAAGAGTGAATTGGATGCGAATATTTCTGGTAGCGGCAGCGTCAGTTACAAAGGCAATCCAAGTCATGTGAACAGTCATGCTTCTGGTAGCGGACATGTGAGGAAAATGTAGAAATAGTAGAAAGTAGCAAGACACAAGTAGTAAGATTAAAGCGGGGGTGAGAACTTCCGCTTTTTTATTGCCCTTTGTATAGCTTATACAACTTCAAAGTTTTAAGACTAAAAAACTTATTCTATATAAACCTCACCCCATCTTTATGAAGCTTCTTGTATTTGATTTTATCAAACACAAAATAGAATGCACCTTTTCGAGAGGTTTCTCTTTCCTTCTCATTTAGCTTGTTTAAAATCCTTAACGATAAAATTTTGCGCGTAAAGTTTCGTTTATCCAGAGGTTGCTCATAAATAGCTTCATATAAGTTCTGAAGTTGTAGAAGAGTAAATTTTTCAGGTAACAATTCAAACCCGATCGGGTGGTTGCCTACCTTTTCTTGAAGTCGTTCCTTCGCCTTGGCTAACATATCCTTGTGATCAAAAACAAGTTTCGGAATTTTGTCCATAGTGAACCATCTTGCCTCATGGTCTTGCTGAAGTTGTTCACTGTAGTCAGCAATATTGATTAAAGCAAAGTAAGCCACCGAAATTACGCGACCTGCGGCATCGCGATTAACATTACTAAAGCAGTAAAGCTGCTCCATGTAAATATTCTTCATTCCTGTCAGCTGTAGGAGAATCCGAGTAGCAGCTACATCGGTACTTTCATTCCTATCAACAAAGCCACCCATTAACGACCACTTCCCTTTCTCAGGTTCAAACCCACGCTTAATTAACAAAGCTTGTAAACGATGGCCATCAAAGCCATAGATGATGCAATCTACTGTAACTAATATTCCTTCATTACTTTTATACTTGGTAATATCCATTAAGAAGGATTATGTCATTTATAGTAAACCTCACTCCACCTCAATTCATTTCTAAATTGATGTAGATCAGTTTTTTTGCCGATCAATACACATTCAATGTTGGCCATCTCCGCAAAGTCAATTAAATATTCTGACGTTAAATTCTGACTGTAGCAGGTGTGATGTGCACCGCCAGCGTAGATCCAGGCTGCACAACCCGTTTGCATGTCGGGATATGGTTTCCATAATACACGAGCGACAGGAAGTTTTGGTAAATCATGTTGAGGAGCAACTGCTTCGACTTCATTTACCAATAATCGGAAACGATTGCCCATATCAATAACGGAAGCGTTCAATGCCGAACCTGATGCGCAATTAAATACAAGTCTTACAGGATCTGATTTTCCGCCAATACCTAATGGATGAATCTCGCACGAAGGTGTTCCCTCGGCAATCGATTCGCAGATTTCCAACATGTGGGAACCGAGTACCATCGGATTAGATGGATCGAAGTGATACGTGTAATCTTCCATAAATGAATTTCCACCTTTCAATCCGTTACCCATCACTTTCATGGCACGGACCAAGGCAGCAGTCTTCCAATCACCTTCGCCAGCGAATCCATACCCTTCGCCCATCAATCGCTGAGCAGCTATACCCGGCAACTGTACCATGCCGTGAAGATCTTCGAATGTATCTGTAAAGCCTTTGAAATTACCTTCTTGTAAAAAGTTTCGCAATCCAATTTCAATCTTTGCAGCATCCCGCAAAGCATGAACTTTTTCAGCACCCTTGCGCAAGGATGGTGCTAATGTGTATCGTGCTTCATATTCAGCCGTCAATTGATCAATGTCATGATCGGATACCTGATTGATAACTTTCACTAAATCACCAATACCAAAACCATTGACAGAATATCCAAACTTAATTTCAGCTTCTACTTTATCGCCTTCGGTTACAGCCACCTGTCGCATGTTGTCACCAAAGCGGCAGAACTTTCCACCTTGCCAATCGTGCCAGCCCGCTGCTGCGCGCATCCAAACGTTTAATCTTTGCTGAACATTAGCATCCTGCCAATGACCCACAACCACTTTTCTATTCAACCGCATACGCGACATGATGAAACCAAACTCACGATCGCCATGTGCGCTTTGATTCAGGTTCATGAAATCCATATCAATAGTAGACCATGGAATATCACGGTTGAATTGAGTGTGCAAATGCAACAAAGGCTTTTGCAAAATCTTCAATCCTCCAATCCACATTTTAGCAGGAGAGAAAGTATGCATCCATGCCACAATGCCAATGCAATTCTTAGCTGTATTCGCATCCTGACTCAGCTGAAAAATTTCTTCAGCTGATTTTAAGACGGGTTTGAATACTACTTTCACCGGAATAGAAGCCGAGGCATCCAGTTCTTTGACAATTTGTTGAGAATGCTCGGCCTCTTTTTTGAGCGTTTCTTCTCCGTACAAATGCTGGCTACCCGTTACAAACCAAACTTCGAGACTTTTTAAATCAATCATTATATTACTAATTTTATTTTTGAG
>JANOQK010000183.1:0-5209 GCA_031414855.1 Bacteroidia bacterium
TTTGCAAGGTGCAGCACGACTTGAGTTTTGGGATATCGTAGAATACAGCGATCCACAACTTAATCAATCGCTTGTTGCCATCAACCAAATGTTGGTGAAGGAACAGAATGCAAAAAAGACAGAGGTGATTACGGATACGAATGCGAAGACAGACGATCTTTCTAAATCACTTTCTGCCGACACTACAAAGACAGCACTGGAAAAGCAACTTGCCGACCTTAAGTCTGACACCAGCGCTAGTGCGTTAGATTCACTTACTAAGTTAAATCTCTCACCCTTATTTGCGCTAAGTAATCCGGCTATTCCCTTTTTATATCCGATAAAAGATACCACTACGATCAACGCAATTTTGAAACGTGCTGATGTAAAGTCGTTAATGCCTCGCACGGTGGTTTGGTTCTGGGATGTAAAGATTGAACCCGAACTTACTCCGGGGTTAGATGATCTTCGTTTGAATTTTGTAAGTGTTGGAAGAAGTGGAAAGGCTTTGCTTACCGGTGAGGTGATTACCAATGCTCGATTGGATAATGATCAGTTTGCCAGGCCAGCTGTAAGTATGACCATGAATGCAACAGGATCAAGACAATGGGCTAAAATCACTGCAACTGCAGCTGCAAAATCTCCGCAAGGCAGAGTGGCGATCGTCTTAGATAATTATGTGTACACAGCACCAACTGTGCAAGGAGAAATACCAAACGGTAACTCCCAAATCACCGGAAACTTTACTGCAGAAGAGGCAAAAGATTTGGCCAACGTGTTGAAAGCTGGTTCACTTCCTGCTCCAACCCGAATTGTAGAAGAAGCGATCGTGGGTCCTTCACTTGGCAAGGTGGCGCAAAGCCAGGGTTTCATTTCCATGGCTGCAGGTCTTGGACTGGTTGTGTTGTTCATGGTTGCTTATTACGCCAAAGGCGGTTGGGTTGCCAATATTGCGTTGTTGTTTAACATCTTCTTTATTCTGGGAATTCTAGCCCAGTTTAATGCCGCCCTAACACTTCCGGGTATTGCGGGTATTGTGCTTACCATGGGTATGGCGGTGGATGCAAACGTGCTCGTGTTCGAGCGTATACGTGAAGAGTTAAAACAAGGCAGGCTGTTGCGAGATGCCATTAAGAAAGGTTATGAACATGCTTTTTCATCCATCTTTGATTCAAACATAACCACATTTATTACAGTCTTTTTCCTTTTTATATTGGGACAAGGACCATTAAAAGGTTTTGCGATAACCTTGATGATTGGTATTGCTACGTCATTCTTTTCAGCGGTTTATATCTCGCGCGCGATCATCGAATGGATGGTGCGCAAAGGCGATCATGCTAACATGACTTTTAAGACACCACTTATCCTGATCAAATCAGAAACTAATTTTGATTTTATAGGATACCGCAAAAAAGCCTATATCTTTTCTGGAACAATAATCGCGATTGGTATTGCCTTTGCCCTTATTCAAGGTTTGAATTTGGGAATCGATTTCAAGGGTGGACGCTCTTATGTTGTTAGCTTTAATAAGCCGATTGAGGCTACCAGTATGAGAAACAGCCTGGTAGAAAGTTTTGAAAACTCCAGTACAGAAGTTAAAAACTATGGAAGTAATAATGTGATGAAGATCACCACTTCTTACCAGATCGAAGATGATTCAGAGATAGCAGATGACAAAGTAAAGAATGCGCTGGTGCAGGGAATTCAAAAGTTTAGTGGTCTGCAATATGTGGAGAATGATGCCTCTGTAGATGAGCAACACTTTACCATTTCATCTTCTTCTAAAGTGGGAGCTACTGTGGCCGATGATATAAAGAACTCGGCTTTTCAAGCGGGGTTGTTTTCCATTATTGGTATCTTCCTTTACATTTTAGTGAGGTTCCGCAAATGGCAATACAGCGCAGGAGCAATCGTGGCTCTTATTCATGATGCATTATTTGTATTTGCCTCATTCGCTATTGCCAATGCACTCGGCATTTCATTTGAGATAGACCAGGTATTTGTGGCGGCTATCCTTACGGTGATTGGTTATTCGATAAACGATACCGTAATTATCTTCGATCGAATTCGCGAATACATGGGTATTGGTACCAGTCACGATCGTAACAAGATATTTAATGCTGCCATGAATAGCACGCTTAATCGTACATTAATTACATCTGGAACGGTATTAATTGTCGTGGTCGTCTTGCTTTTATTTGGAGGCGAGGTGCTGCGCGGATTTTCTTTCGCATTGTTTGTAGGTGTTGTAATAGGAACCTATTCATCAATTTTTATTGCAACTCCTATTGTGGTAGATTTTGATAAGCAACAGTTGGGTGGCGGGAAAGCTTAATTACCGGAACTAATTTTTTTTGAAGTTGAAAGGCAGGTCATTGACCTGCCTTTCTTTTTGTGCGTCAGGCATTGTGCAAGTCCTGAATGAGCGTTGTAGTGCGTATCATTAGCTAAGAGCAAGGGTGAGGGTGTTGCGGGCGACTGTAAATCTGAAGGAAGCTGAAGGCAAATTATTTTACTATTCAGGCTGAACCGTTTCAACCCTTATTCCAACTGCCAACACTCCTTTAAGGGTATCCTGCCTGGTGGATTGTTCCAGCTTAAGTTTGTACTTACCCTGAAATTTAAACTCATGGTTACTGAGCAAAGGAAAACGATGATCGTAGAGATCGCCCAAACCACTGGTCCCGAATGGTGTACCTGTTTTTTGATCAAAGAGGTCTTGCGTGTTTAGTTTTGATTGAAGTTCATTGCCGACAGAATCTTGCAAATGGTAGGTAACAAAAATTCTGGAATACGGATAGTCTAACGAATTGCGGATATTGTAATAGAGATTATACTTTTTCCCAGTGTCGTCAATTCTGAATTCAAATTCCTGTGGTTCATTTACTTTCCAGGAGCGATCTTCAAAGTCGTGATTGGTTTCGTAAACACGGTTGGTTTCGCAAGAGAAGATAGTACTTCCTATTGTAAGAATTAGTATGAAAGAAATTCCTGATTTCATTGAAAAGTAAATCTACTGTCCGCTTGGTGTTTCTGGATTGGCTGGCGAATTAGAACCTGGCCGTGGATTGCGAGGCTGGTTTGGATTTCTTGGTCGGTTAGGGTTGTTGGGTCTCCTAGGGTTATTCTGATTGTTGGGTTTGTTAGGTCCGTTTTGATTTGGATTATTGGGGTTCCGTGGGTTATTCTGGTTTCTTGTGTTCGGATTATTTTGATTCGGATTGTTCGGATTTTGATTGCGGCTATCGCGTTCACCTCTTCCTCTATTCTTGTTTTTCTTGGTCTGATTTCCATATTTGTCTTTGAATTTTTTATCCAGACTTTCCAGGTCTCGGTTTAAAGTTGAGAGCGGTTCTCTTTGGGCAATAACATTTTCCTCCAGATTGGCGGGCTTCTTTCCTTCCTGATTCAAACGCAAAATTTCGTTCACACGATCTGCATTGATCGGATACCAGTTATTATCTTCCTTATAGCCAAACCACATGATTTTGCGGAAGATATCAGTCTTCTGCAATTGAGCTTCTCCTTTCTCTGTCAGCAACGGCCCTTCCACTTTTGGAATGTGCTCTAGTGCCTCCATATATGTTTCCAACTCATAATTGAGGCAACATTTCAATCGGCCACATTGACCTGAAAGTTTGCTTGGGTTGAGAGAAAGGTTTTGATAGCGAGCCGCGCTCGTAGCCACGTTTTTAAAGTCTGTAAGCCAGGTAGAGCAACACAACTCACGACCGCAAACACCAATCCCGCCAAGGCGCCCTGCTTCCTGACGCAAGCTGATCTGGCGCATTTCTACACGCACTTTAAATTCACCCGCCAATATTTTAATAAGTTCACGAAAATCAACGCGGTCTTCGGCCGAGTAGAAGAAGGTAGCTTTTGTATTATCAGCTTGAAACTCCACATCGGATAGTTTCATGCCCAGTTTCATCTGTTGAACAATTTCACGCGTACGATACAGTGATGGCGACTCTCTCTTTTTTACGTCTTCGTATTTCTCAAAATCTTTTTGATGGGCAAGGCGGTAAATCTTTTTGGTCTCATGATCATTGGCCACTTTTTTCTTTTGCAGTTGAAGCCTCACCAATTCACCTTGCATGGATACATGACCCAGGTGATGGCCGTTCTGAACTTCCAGAATAACAGCGTCACCGGTGGTGAGGCGCAGCCTTTCTGTATTGCGATAAAAATCTTTGCGGCCTCCTTTGAACCGTATTTCTACGACATCGAATTTATCTTCCGTTGGCATATCCATATTGGACAGCCAGTCGAACACATTCATTTTATTACAGCCACCAGTGCCACACGCTCCGTTGTTATCACAACCACCTACTTTCTCTCCTTTTTTTGTTCCACACGCACAACCCATCTTCTGATTTACGGTTTTAGATTTTGAACTGATTTGCCATCGTCTGCAAATCTACACCAATATCCTTTCTGAAATAAGCCCCCTCCCAACTCAGCAGGTTGACCGTTTTATAGGATTCTTTGGAAGCGTCTGAAAGAGTCTTGCCTCGTCCGGTTACAGCAAGGACTCTTCCCCCATCCGTCACTATCTTTTCCTGTTGGATTTTTGTTCCCGCCTGAAAGACCAGGGCATCTGATTTTGTCGCCAATCCATTAATTACTTTTCCTTTTTCATAGTCTCCAGGATAGCCACCTGAAACCATCACTACCGTCATGGCAAAGTTGGGATCTGTTTCGACTGTTTTTCCTTTCAGTTCACCTTTTGCAGTTGCGATAAGCAGCTCTACGAAATCACTTTTGATGCGTGGCATCACCACTTCCGTTTCCGGATCACCCATGCGGGCATTGTATTCAATCACATAGGGTTCACCTTTCACATTCATCAATCCTATGAACACGAATCCTTTGTAGGAGATGTTTTCCTTTTTCAACCCGGCTATGGTCGGCTTGATCACTTTCTCTTCCACTTTTTTCATGAAACTTACATCGGCAAAGACTACGGGAGAAACTGCACCCATACCACCCGTGTTAGGGCCGGTATCACCATCGCCAATGCGTTTATAATCTTTTGCTTCCGGAAGAATGACATATGAATTGCCATCCGTGAGAACAAAAACGGAGAGTTCAATTCCATCCAGAAATTCTTCAATCAATACTTTTGTGCTGGCATCGCCAAATTTTTTATCCTCCAGCATTTCGCGAAGATTTTCTTTGGCTTCGTTTATTTTCTCACAGATGATTACGCCCTTACCTGCGGCCAGTC
>JANOQK010000184.1:0-2237 GCA_031414855.1 Bacteroidia bacterium
AGTATAGGACGAATATCTATACCGCTGCAACTACTCCATTCTCCATCATTCGCAACGAGGAATTGGTTCTGATTGCAGCAGAAATAGCTGCTCAGCAAAATAATGCAGTCGATGCTCAGAAGTATATCAATATTGTCAGGACTGCTGCTGGTCTTCCAAATTATGCAGGAGCCACCACACAAGCTGCTTTGATTAATGCTATCTTAAAAGAGCGCTTGTATTCATTGTTTTATGAAGGACATCGTTGGGTAGATATGCGGAGGTATGACAAACTTTCTCAGATTGTTTTGCCAACAGTCACGCCTGCCATGAAGGTGCTTACGCAACTTGAGAGACCTGTAGCAGAAGTTAACTGGGATAAGGCTAATCCTTAATCCTAAACTAGTAATTTATGAGTGGAGGCGGTGTCAATTAGACACCGCCTTTTTTATTCATTATAGTGTTTCTTTTTCGATTCTTTTGGTCATCGATAGTAAAGTGTACTTACCCACCACTTTTTCGCCTTCAGTTTTGACATACCCCAGTTGGGTATAAAAACTTTCTAAATGTATATGCGGAGCTAACGTTAGCGCTGTTAGACCTTTTTCTTTCGCGATGGCTTCTAATTCCATAATAATTAATTTACCGATGCCCTTGTTCCGGTAGGATTCTATTATTGATATCCTGGATAGAATACCAGTAGTACTATTAATTGTTATGCGACCTGTTCCAATGAATTGTGCTGGCGGAATAAATGCCAACAGGTGAATGCTGCGCTCCTCATCCTTGTCAAGGTCTAGTTCAGCAGGTATACCCTGCTCGATTGAAAATACATTCCGCCTGATCTCTCTCACAGCTTTTAATTCTTCTTCGGTGGAGGCAATTTTGAATGTAATTCCTGACATGAATTGTGATTATAGCACCTTAATGTAGCCAATTTATATTCATTCTAAATTAAAAAAGAGCCTAAACATGTCCACATGTAATTTGGTATTTCGTTCCGTAAAATGTGTTGATGAAACTTCTCTAAAATATTCTTTGTGGTCAATAAAATAAATTTGAAATAATGCATTCTCAGTGTAGATTTGTGCGTTCCGCGTAAAAATCGGAAACCTAACCTTACCATGATGAAGTTACAGATCTCTGGTTTAGCAAAACTCTTCGCGTCAGTTCTATTAATCACCCTCAGTTTTTCTTCATACGCTCAGGAAATCTCAAAAGACCCTGCTGCAATCAGCGCTGGAGAGGCCATATTTAATGGTAACTGTAAATCCTGCCACCGTGTAAAAACAAAATTGATAGGACCTGCCTTGGCGGGTGTGGAAAATCGTGTTCCATCTATCGATTGGCTCAAAGCATGGATTCGCAACTCGGCTAAGGTGATCGCAAGTGGTGATGAGTATGCTAATAAAATCTATAATGAGTATAACAAAGCAGCAATGCTTTCTTATCCAAATTACTCCGATGATCAAATCATGAGCATTCTTGCTTATGTGAAAGCCGAAGCAGAGAAACCTGATGCAGTAGCCGCTACAGCAACAACAGGTGGAGGTCAATCTGGAGAAGCTGGAGTTCCAGCTACTTATATAAATGCCATCCTTATCGGAATGATCATTATTCTGATTCTGCTCCTGACTATTCTAGCTCTTATTATTAATGCGCTCAAAAAATACTTGGAACAAAAGCCGCTTTCATCTGACGAGAAAGAGCTAGTAAATTCCCCATATACGCTCAGCTCAATCGTTCGAAGCACTGGCTTTATATTTATAGTCGTCTTTATTGTGGCAGGTGTTTCATTCAAAACAGTAATTGATGGTCTTTATTCTATCGGTATTCAGCAAGGTTATCAGCCTAAGCAACCTATTGCGTTTTCGCATAAAATACACGCGGGCACTTACGAGATTAACTGTAAGTATTGCCACACAGGCGTAATGAAAAACAAAAGCGCCAACATACCTTCTCCTAATATATGTATGAACTGCCATTCCCAAATTAAAGTAGGCACCAATACAGGGGAGGCAGAGATTGCAAAAATTTATGCAGCCGTTGAAAACAACAAACCAATTGAGTGGGTGAGGATTCACAACCTTCCTGATCTTGCCTATTTCAATCATGCTCAGCACGTTAATGTAGGCGGAATTGAATGCCAAACCTGCCACGGACCTATCCAGGAGATGGATGTTGTAAAGCAATATTCACTCTTGACCATGGGATGGTGTATTGATTGCCATCGCAAAACGGACATCAATTCAAAAGGC
>JANOQK010000185.1:0-4132 GCA_031414855.1 Bacteroidia bacterium
TAACAGGAAAAGATGTAGTAAAGATGTTATTGGCAGGTGGCAATGCTGCTCAAGTTGTTAGTGCTGTGTATAAAAAAGGTATTCCAACAAACAGCCATATGTTAGAGGAAATCGAAAGCTGGATGACGAAGAAAGGATACGAGTCACTCATTGATTTTCAAGGGAAGCTTTCAAAGGAAAATCTATCCGATCCATTCGCCTATAAGCGTGCACAGTACGTTGACATCCTTATGAAATCAGAAATATTTATGCAGTATCATCCTAAGCGAGGTGAACTCGAAAACCGATTTGATGATTTTTAATACCTAACTATAAAACCTAACATAAACTTATAAACGTATAACCATATGGCAAAAATTGGAATTTTCTTTGGCTCAACGGAAGGTAACACAGAACGTGTCGTGAATCAGATTCAAAAATTGTTTGGAGATGACGCAGAGTTAAATAATGTTAACTCGGCCTCTGCCGATGACATGCAACCTTACCCCTACTTGATATTGGCCTGTCCCACCTGGGAGATCGGCCAACTGCAGGAAGATTGGGACAGCTTTATTGATGAAATTGAAAAAGTAAAATATGCCGGCAAGAAAGTGACCTATCTCGGTCTTGGCGATTCGGATGGATACCCTGATACATTTCTGGATGCCATGGGCATTATTCATGATCGTATCAAAGACAAAGGCGCAACGTTCGTAGGCACATGGCCAACGGAAGGCTATAACTTCGAAGCGTCAAAGGGAGTTGTAGATGGTAAATTTCTTGGATTAGGAATTGATGAGGATAACCAAAAGGATCTAACTGCAGCCCGAGTTGAAAAGTGGGTGGCTGAGCTTAAGAAAGAATTTGCATAACAATGGCTACTATCCGGTTTAAGAAACCTACTTATCCGGTAAGCACTACGTTGCGGGATTATCTCCGTCTCACCAACCGCGAGACGGAGGTACCCATCTCCTATCAGGATCTACTGCATTACAATAGTTCGATCACACTATTTGATAAAAATGGTAAGGATACGTTGTGGGAAACGCTTATCTACAATCAGTTTGACTTAAAATATATTCACGAGTGCTTGCGAAAAGTATATGCCCAGCTTAAAGTAGGTGGCGATGTTAGTTCAATTGAGCACTTATATATTGACCGTGTGGATTATTGCCTCTATGCCAATACGCATCCTGTTCGTGCACGAATCGTTAATCGATTGAATGACCTGTTCGACTACTTCTATGTGAAGCAGGCCGATATGTCGAGAATTTATGGAATGGAACTGGAGCATCTTCTTTCTCCCAATAAAATCAATTACCTCGTTAAAGGAACTACTCTGATTGAAGAACATATTCAGGGAATACCCGGAGATACATTTATAAAGAACTATTTGCCGCGTCAGGACTACAATCCTTTGCGTGTTGCGAAAGAATTTGTAAAGTTTAATGAGCGAAGCCTGGTTCAGTTAATTGGTGATATGCGCAATGATAACTTTGTAGTGGAAGTTATTCCGGATTTTGATGAACTTTATTTCCGTTTGCGAGCCATTGATTTTGATCAACATTGCTATGAAGGTGAGGTAAAGATTTACATGCCCCAATATTTTAAGGAAAACAATCCCATTATTCATCTTGGTTTAAAAGCCATGTCACCTGTTCTAGAATTGCAATACCAAAAAGAAGAACGTACGCGCTTACTGATACGTGTAAAAGCTGCTGGAGATCAGCTACAAAACCTGTTGCGTTCCATGCGAACCGAAAGTCTCTCTACTGAAGAAAATGTGACAAGACTTCGCTCTGACCTATCAGAGTTATATGAAGAGAATAGTTTCTTATCGTGCGCTTCCATGGGCGATTTAGTTTCCAACAGCTTAAAGATTCTTGAAACTTATCCTGTAAGAAAAAGACATAAGCTAAGATCACGCTCTGCTGGTCTAACACCTGGGTAACAATCCGTTAGAGACCGACATAAATTAAGTTCACGCTTTGCTGGTCAAACAGTTTCCATAGCAGGCCGCTAGGCTTTTTTTCAATCCCTCATTCTTATCCACAAAGTGGTCGGTTTGGATTTAAATTCCTTGCAGAAAAATGAATGCCATCTGCTAGCGGTGTTAAAAATTAAAAGATATTTGCAATTATCTCAAATTTGAATTAATGCAAATCAAGAATACCCTCATTGTTGTTTTATTGCTTTTTTTAACAAACTGTCAGAGCAAGAAGTCCTTTGTCATTCCTAAACCAGACGAAGACGATGGTGGGTTATACTTACCTGAGGGATTTGGGGCATTGGTGGTAGCAGATAGTGTTGGACCTACCCGGCATTTAGCGGTTAATGACAACGGTGACATCTATGCTAAGTTACGCATCACAACAGGGGATCAGGGAAATGTAGCATTGCGAGATACCAATGATGATGGTAAAGCAGATATAATTAAGCGCTTTGGGGATTACCAAAACGATGGAAGTTTCGCAACGGAAATGCGAATACACAATGGGTATTTATATTTTAGTTCGGAGCTGGTGGTGTATAGACAAAAATTAACACCATCTGAATTAATTCCTGAGGGCAAACCGGAAATAATGGTAGTAGACGATTATCCCCTTCAATGGCATAACGCCAAATCATTGGCCTTCGACAATGAAGGCGGTATGTATGTTACCTTCAGTGCCCCAACAAATGTGTGTGAAGACTGGACACCTGAGGCTCTGGAGAAATATTCGAAAAGTGGAAACTCAACCGAAGGCATTAAAGGACAATATCCCTGTCAGCAATTGAATGACCGGGCAGGTATTTGGAAGTTCGATGAGAATAAATTTGTACAACACATTTCAGATGGTCAACGATTTGCAACTGGATTAAGAAGTATTGTAGGCATTTCCTGGAATGAGAATGATAACAGCCTATATGCCATCCAACATGGAAGAGACTATTTGCATGGACATGCTCCTGAGCATTATACTCCATGGCAAAATGCTGTGTTGCCAGCAGAAGAGTTTGTGAAAATCAAGGAGGGTGATGACTTCGGTTGGCCATACACGTATTACGACCCATTTAAAACTAAAAGAATGTTAGCGCCAGAATATGGTGGCGATGGTATCAAGGAGTCACCAGGTTACGCAGATCCTATCATGGGATTGCCTGCGCATTGGGCTCCTAACGATTTACTCTTTTACAAAGGCGAGCAATTTCCTGAGCGATATAAAAAAGGTGCATTCATTGCATTTCATGGATCAACCAACCGCGGTCCTTATCCTCAAGCTGGCTATATAGTAGCATTCATTCCTTTTGTCAACGGAAGACCAGTTGATACATGGGAAGTATTTGCAGACGGTTTTGCAGGAGTAGATACAATTGCAAATATGAGCGATGCCAAATATCGACCAATGGGTTTATCCGAAGGACCAGATGGTTCTTTGTATGTATCCGAATCAAAAAATGGTAAAATATGGCGTATTGTTTTTACGGCTGATCCAACAAAATTTGGCAAAGCCCAGCTAGTCGATATGGACAAAAGAAAGTCCAGATCTTATCTTAAAACACCTGATGAAAAAACAGATATTCTCTCTCTGAAGTAACTAAAGCATTTTAATTCGCTTACTTCAAACTAACCAATTCGAATCTCCTGCCAGCAAGGTTTGTAAATCCCCATCTCCTTTTGTTATGATCTCATGCTGAATTTGATTGACCACGCGTTCCTCATACGGTGCACGATTGATCGCCTGTAATACTCCCATTGGCCGTGGAAGGTCTTCGCTGTAAGTCATGTTCGCCAATATAAAAGCAAGTGTGCTGTCCTTTTCATTATGGATCAGCAAGTCGCTTACTGAGTGCTCGCCCTGATCAAGATTAACAACACGCGGTGTGTAGCCATCCAATATTATTCCTTTGTTCTTAGTCTTTCCAAAAATCAACGGCTTGCCGTGTTCCAAGAAAATAGTATGGTTGTCTCTTGACTCTGCATTTGTATACAGATCAAATGCACCGTCATTGAAAATTCGGCAATTGGTATAAATTTCTACAAAGGCAGTTCCTTTATGTTCATAGGCTCGCTTAAGCAGCAACTGAAGTTGTCCTCGGTCTTTATCGTGGCCACGTGCTACAAAGGTTGCTCCTGCGCCTAATGCTAATGCCACCGGATTGAACGGATCGT
>JANOQK010000186.1:0-5940 GCA_031414855.1 Bacteroidia bacterium
GATTTGGGCCATGACCCTCGTCTTGTTTGGCACTCTGTATTTTGATCTATTGAAGCGAGGCGTTAAAACTACTGGCACTTATTTGAAGTACAGGAAGAAAAATTTTAAAGACTAATTTTGTAAGAATTTTAATTGACAATAAAATAAACGAAGAACATATATGAAAAATGCAATTGGATTACTGACGCTGGCATTAAGCCTTCTTGTTTTTGCATGCGCTACTAAAGAGCACCACTCAGAAGAAACAGACAATGACGAATGGCCTGAGATGGATGCGTTTCACATGACCATGGCGGAAGCCTATCATCCTCTGAAAGATTCTGGTAATGTGGAACCGGCCATGCGACTCATGGGGCAGTTGGCTGACGAAGCGGATAAATGGGCTGCGGCACCACTTCCGGAAAAAGTAAACAACGAAGATGTGAAAGCGAAACTTGAAAAGCTTAAGACCGACTTACGTGCTTTATCAGATGATGTGAACGATGGAGCGCCTGAAGATCAGGTGGGTACTGCTCTTCCTGCCATCCACGACCAGTTTCATCAAATCATGGAAGCGTGGCATGGTGGCGGAGAGAAGCATAAACAAGAACATTGATCCAGCAGGTATAAAATGAATTTTATGGAGTTGATTCCCATACTCGAGCGGGTGGAACAAAACAGGGAATTTGTTAATAATCCGTTGTGCCAGGATAGCTTATACATGACTGTCGACTTTTATAAGTCAGTAGGCTTTAGTCCTCCTTGGATAGGCTATTACGCCATGAAGGATAAGCAGTTGGTAGGTTGCGCGGCATTTAAAGGTAGACCTGCTGATGGCAAAGTTGAAATTGCCTATGGTACATTTGAGAAGTACCAACAAATGGGAATTGGAACCGAAATATGCAAACAGTTAGTCAAACTTTCGTTAGCAACTGATTCATCTGTGCGGATCACAGCCCGCACTCTTCCTGAAGTAAATTTTTCTACTCGAATACTGGAGAAGAATTGTTTTATCTGTTTAGGGACGGTTGTAGATCTGGATGATGGTGAAGTTTGGGAATGGGAGTTTACTGCACCATCGTGACCGACCGATGCTCAACCTGCAATTTTTAAGTTGAGGCAAGAGATTTTCTTTTAAGAATCAATGTCGTTTCCTTAAACTCTTTTATCGCCTCACCTCAATCCTCTCTTGGAAGAAAGGAGGCTATTTGGTGCTTAAGGAAACGACATTGTTTTAAGAATTATCAATACGCAAAGTTTTGCACCCAATAGTATCGGGTAGCCGGATAATCGTACTTGTATACGCCAGCATACTTCCAATTTTTATCCAGCATGTTGTACCGATGGCCGCGGTCACTAATGCCCGGGTCAAGCAGCAATAAGATAACCGGAATGCGCGGATGAGGCGATGGATTCCCAACTAGATTTTCGTTTCCAACCAGGCCATTACACCGTCTTTTGATTCTGTCCCATGGCATACTTTTATCACTTCCCATATGATCGGGAAATCCGCGCACCTGGCAATCCATGCCATGCATCCTGGCGGCCTCCGAAACACATCGGTTAGGTTGCAGGATAGATAACGTGTCCATTTTGTTAAGTTCCTCTATCAGTTCTATTCCAGCTGTGTACATACTATTTGTAAGGCCACCCATTCGCCTGCTCTCATCGGCCAGGTAGATGGAAACAAACTGAGCGTATACCTTGGGATAGGCGCGCACAAAGTTGATCTCCTTCAACATTGCTTTTTCAGATGGGTTCATGTACGTAACATCTTTGCCGGTGTTCAGTAATTCCGTATTCACAGCTGCGGTATCTATTTTACTGTCATACAGAAACTTCTTTTTTTCAACCATACATGATTTCCCCCAGTAGTAGGCATATCCATTACTACCCACATTGAAATATAAGCCGAGGTATTTGGTGTCAGGATCATGCACATTGTTGAAGAACTCACATACGTATTGCAATGGATCGGTAGGCAATTTTCCTGTTGAATTGCCAGAACTCCTGCCACACATTCTATTAGCACCTTTGTATTGCGGCTTTAAGTTTCCTGCTTCAACTACCGACCGGGCCATATCCACCAATCCTTCGTCCCACATGGTTGGTTCACTGGGTTTGAAATTTTGTAAAGCATCTAAATACCGCGGATTCAGTTTTTTTATTTTTGCTTTATTTTTTTCCAGAAAGGCAGCAGGGTTTTCTCTTGCCTGGTTTACCAGAACAAACACCCTTTGCGCCATGGAATTACTTTGAGCACCCGATGTAAACGGCATGAAAAGGCTTATCACAATGCTAGCCAGAAGCAATTTCATAAAGTAGAGCGGGTATGTTATACGATCTTATTTCTTCGCTCTTTCCTTTGCTACTTCTTCTGGTGTAACAGCTTCCGCTTTGTTGCCAAATGTATTTCTAACATACGTCAAAACGTCCGCAATCTTCTGATCATCTAAGAACGCATGTGCAGGCATGGCGTTGTTATACGTTTCACCGTTGATGACAGTAGGAACGCTCAACCCATTTAAGATAATACTGATCAGGGCCTTCTTATCACCCGTAACTAAGCCAACACCTGCCAGTGGAGGATTCATGCCAGGCGCACCTTTGCCGTTGGCCTGATGACAGGCCACGCAGAATTTATCATATATCCGTTTGCCCGGAAGCAACTCATCTGCCACCGGTTCCGGATTCTCCAATACGAGTGGCTGATATAATCCTTTATCTATTGGAGCAGGCATCTCATCTTTAAAGTACGCAATGCGCCATATGCGGCCGTGCTGCGAATCAGAAATATAAAGCGATCCATCCGGACCTTCCGCCAACCCACACGGACGGAAGAACGCATTACCCGGATTTGTTATCGAAGGCTGCCCCGTGAACCCATCCGCAAACACTTCCCACTGACCTGATGGCTTGCCATCTTTCAATGGAACAAACACAACTTTATAACCTTGTTGCGCATTGCCAAGTCTGTTCCAGCTTCCGTGGAAAGCAATGAACGCACCGTGCTTATATTTTTCAGGGAAGAGGTCGCCTTTGTAAATCAACACATCGTTGGGTGCCCAGTGACCGGGGAAACCAACAAGCGGATCTTTCGCATCCGCGCAACGCTCTGCTTTCACGCCATCACCAAAGTATTCCGGGTTCATCAACTTCTTGCCTTGTACGTGATCGTAATAACAATATGGCCAGCCCATGTTATCACCTTCGTTCAAATCAAAAAATATTTCAGAAGGCAATTCAAGATTTTGAGCTTCTGTATATAAGTCAGGCCAGTAGCGATGAAGATCATCGCGGCCATGTTGCACAGCATAGAGTCTATCCGCATTAAAGTTCCACGTAAGCGCTACAGCATTGCGAATGCCCGTAGCATAACGATGCGCCAGGTCTTGCTTCTGGTTCAGCGAGTCTTCATGAAACTTCCAGATGCCCGCGCGGGTCTCCAACTCCTTGCACGGATCATCACCTCGCGAATTAGCCGTGCGCAATGGCACTTCGCACGCGTTGCTTTGCGAACCCACATTCACATACAACCCACCCTTGTTGTCGAAGGTGAACGGCTTTTCCATGTGGCCGCCACCATCTACAAAAGAGACAATCGTGTCAAGCGCATCAGAGGGGAGGAGATCTCCTTCCGCTAACTTAGAACGATAAACATGCGTGCGATCCGAATAATAAAGAAAGCCGTTGTGAAGTTCAATGCCTGTACCCGTTATGCCGCTATAGCCCTGCATAATGTCTGCCCTGCCATCATTAGTTGTATCCCTGAGGGCGATTATGCCATTGCCTTCTTTGGTTTTGCGCGATAGGTGAAGATAGATGTCGCCATTGGCGTTGATGGCCATGTGCCTGCCGCGGCCCAGCGTATCTACAACCACTACGGCACCAAATTTTTCAGGCAGCGTAATGCCACCGTTGTTCACATCCGGCACCAGCACCGCACGTTTCTCCGGCTGGCTGCAAGCCGTTAAAACCAAAACAGAAATGACAAAGAATAAAGTTTTGTTGATCATGGGAGGTATGTTTAAGTATATCATACGTGCCCTCCGAAGCTTTTTAACTGCCGAAGCTTTAGCGCAGGCAGTTAGCGTAGGAGGGGATAAAATGTTTAGGGCTGCTAAGATAAATGATTAGCGCTATAAAGGAAGCTGTTTTTACATGGGCCTGTCCACCGAAGCCTTGGCGTAGGAGGGTCATGTTCAAAATGTTTTAGGAATGCTAAGTTAAAATATTGGCGCTATAAACGAAGCTGTTTTTATACGGGCCTATCCACCGAAGCCTTGGCGAAGGTGGACGTGCCCCTGCCGCTCTGTGACATTCGAATAATAGGTTATACACGAGCAGCGCGTCAGGGCCGGGCTTTACGCTACAATCTTTTTGCTTTCATGTTCCACCAATACCGTCAAGGCCAGAGAAGCAAAAAGGATTTCCGCTGCAATCCCTCACGCGAGTGCAGTGTAAAATTAAAAAGCTTCAGTTACAGCCGACAAGGCTGACTGTAACCGGTTAAGTCACATGATTTTAGTAATTTCGAACAGTGAAGCAAAGAATCTATATCGATACATCTGTATTTGGTGGTTACTTTGACGAGGAATTTGCCGGGCATACTATTCCTCTATTTGACCGACTTAAAAGCAATGAGTTTACTTTGTTATTTTCGACCGTAACTCAAGACGAGCTTGAAAACGCTCCGCAAGAAGTAAAAGAATTTGTGAAAAGTCTTAAAGTAGAGTCAACTGAGTTTCTTGATACGACAGACGAAGTTGTTGATCTGGCGACTGAGTACATTACCGAAAAAGTAGTTGGACCGACCAGTTATGCCGACTGCTTACACATTGCCTTAGCGACAATAAATCGCGCGGACTTTCTGATCAGTTGGAATTTCAAACACATTGTTAATGTCCAACGAATACGTGGATACAATTCCATCAACATAAAGAATGGGTATAGGCAAATAGAAATACGTTCACCAAGAGAATTTGAAAAATATGAAAACGATTGAAAAGCAATTTGATGCTGTTAAATTCATGAGGCAGCAACGTGATAAATTAAGCGACAAGTTATCAAAGATGACCAAGGCTGAGGTAATTGAGTATTTCCGGAGACGCAAAGGGGAGATGACAGTAAAGCCGGGCGCATAACAGCGTTAAACAGCCGATGGCGATCATGAAAATTATTACAACGATCCTAATAGCAATGTTGTTTGCAATACAGTCCCTTGGCCAATGCTTAGGCACTGAAGTAGCGTTTAAAGAATATTATAAAAAAATATTTTAAATCTTGACGCAATTGAAGGAATCTGGAGCATGTCAAGTATAGTAAAAATTTTAATTCTCCGCAGAGTCTCCCGCCTCGAGGACTCTGTGGGCAGATGGAAAGAACAAACAAAGCGCAGAGTCCCGAAACGGAGACTCTGCGAAGACAAAAACAGCTATAATACATATGCTTTATTGTAGGTTATTAACTTGTGTGCTGTTAAATTTCGTTCAGCAACGTGGGACAAAGATGTAGTTATTTACACGCATACGTCTTATAGCTAGGCGTTATGCGTCACCCTAAAACCTACACCACTAAATTATACCAACAACAGACTATAACATTTGACCATTTTAATATTAATTTGTCGACCAATAAAAATAGTTTATTAAGACTATGTTATATGCAGTAGGCATTTCAATTACTTTTTTTTTAGTTTTTATTTTGACGAGTAAAAAAAATAAAAGCAAAGCTGATGTAATCTTGACACTTTGGTTGTCTTTCGTAGGGTTAAATTTACTTTTTTATTACATTCATGCTACTGGAAAGTATGTCACTTTCCCTTATTTTTTAGGACTTGAAATACCAATGCCTTTGCTTTACGGTCCGTTTCTTTTTTTATACACTGTTGCTTTGACAGACCAAGAGCATAACAAAAAAATAAATCCGCTCCATTTTATTCCTTTTGTTTTAGCATTGCTT
>JANOQK010000187.1:0-1797 GCA_031414855.1 Bacteroidia bacterium
ATCTTACAAAAAGAATTAAGCAAATCCAGTGACGACAAGATGAAGAACATTGTCGCCACCATTCAACGCGACCAGAATGCTGTCATTCGAAATGAAACCGCATCGGTGATGATCATTCAAGGTGTGGCCGGGTCAGGTAAGACTTCAATTGCTCTTCATCGCATTGCATTCTTATTGTATCGCTTTCGAGAAAGCATTTCTGCAAAAGACATTCTTATCATTTCACCAAACAAAGTATTTGCTGACTACATCTCCAATGTATTGCCCGAACTCGGTGAAGAACAAATCCCAGAAATGGGTATGGAAGAACTGGCAACGGATCTATTGGAAGACAAGTATAAGTTTCAAAGTTTTTTTGAACAGGTCTCGGTACTACTGGAAGAGCCCGATCCTTCATTCATTGAGCGTATTAAATTCAAATCGACTTTTGAATTCCTAAGCAAGCTCAATCAATATATTATTCACCTCGAAAACAATTATTTCACCTTTACTGAATTAAAAATCGGAAGCACAATAGTTCCGTTTCCTTTTATATTGGAGAAATTCAAAACCTATCATCGCATTCCGTTATTGAAGCGCTATCCCGAAGTAGCAAAAGATATACAGCAGTATGTGAGAAACAGCACTCAGCGAAAGTTAACCGGTCATGAAAAGGCACAGATTTGGGAAGCAGGTGGACGTATGTATAAAGTGAACAATACACTTGATCTGTACAAAGGCTTTTACACCTGGATTGGCAAACCTGAATTATTTAAAACAGAAAATGCTGCGCTGGAATATGCAGATGTATTTCCGTTGATCTATTGCAAGATCAGGTTGGAAGGCATTACTCCTTATAATTACGTCAAGCATTTGTTGGTGGATGAAATGCAGGACTACACTCCTATCCAATACTCAGTATTGTCACGATTATTTGCGTGCAAAAAGACGATACTGGGCGATGTGAATCAAACTGTTAATCCGTTCAGTGCTTCTTCTGCGGAAGGCATTGAACAAGTCTTTCCACAAGGTGATGTGGTTAAGCTCTTTAGAAGTTATCGATCCACCTGGGAGATTACTGCATTTGCTCAGCGTATTCGCAACAATCCTGACCTGATTCCGATGGAACGACATGGCCAAGTACCAGCGGTCAAAGGCGCTAGTAACAACAAAGAAGAAATCGAAGAGATCATAAGATTACTTTCTGATTTTGATAACTCAGAGCATCAATCGTTGGGCATTATTTGTAAAACCCAGGATCAAGCGGAGTATATTTATTCAGAAGTTAAATCACCCGGCATTCATTTGCTTACTGCAGATAGTACGTCATTTAAGGAGGGCATCATCATTACCACAGTTCATTTAGCAAAAGGATTAGAATTTGACGAAGTGATTATTCCGTTTGCTTCGGCACGTAATTATATCACTGAGGTTGACAGAAGCATGCTATATATAGCCTGCACCAGGGCTATGCATCAACTTACCCTTACCTACTCAAAAGAGAGATCAGTATTTATAATCGATTGACAATCTCTGAAATGTGTTTGCTTGAATATGAAATGTACTTTAAAAAAAAATCCCCTACACGGGGATTTTTCATTTTCATCTATTTTGCTTTAAACGGCCTTCTATATTGTCCGTACCAAACAATCTTTCCGTTGGCAACTACATTAATATCATGCCAATCGGACGAATCAACCTTGCCGGATTTATAGGTATCCACTTCTTTATACCATACATTGATCAAATCGTTATTCTTGTCAGCAGAATGCAATTTTATCCAGGCAGCCATTTCAATTTTCACTGAACTCAAGCTAT
>JANOQK010000188.1:0-7485 GCA_031414855.1 Bacteroidia bacterium
TTTGACATTTCCCATTCAATACTCAGATGACCTTGTAATAGATGGCTTGATTTCAGATCAGCCAGGTCCTTATACCATCAAGCTTAGTACCGTTATCAAAAGTGATGCTACTTTGCCTCGAGGAATTCCAGCCTTTGCAAAACAAATATCCATATTTGATAACATGGGAAACTCAGAAATATTGGAATATAAACGAGAAGGGATTTATCAAACTAAGGCAAACGGAATTCAGGGTGTTAAAGGGCGCAAATATTTTATAAGGGTAGAAATGCATGATGGGCTTATTTACGAATCGTTACCAGATAAGATGTACCCTGTCGGTGCAGTAGATAGCATCTATTATGATTTTGAATCGTATCAACCTGTGGATGCTCCAACGGCTTATCGCTACAGAATTTATATTGATGCCCATAACACCCCTGATGAAGATAATTATTTTCGATGGAAATTTAATGGAACCTATGTGGTGGAGACGGTGCCTCAATATACCTACTGCACTGCACCGGGCTGTGCGTATTGTCCGGCTGAGTGTAGCGGATATGCATGGGTAATCGGTCCGGATGGAAGACTGCAGTTAAAGGAAGGGTATGCCTACAATCCGATTACGAGAAAAGTTGAATACGTTATAGGATTGAAATGTACATGTTGCCGTTGTTGGGTTACAGCGCCAGAGGCCAAACCCAAAGTAAGTGACCTGCAAATTTCGGCTTCCGGAAAATATAGAAAAGTGGAAATGGGGACAGTGCCCATTAATTTTTATACGTTCTTCGAAAAATACAGGGTCGAAATCCTGCAGATGAGTCTTTCAAAAACCGCATTCAACTACTGGAAAGCAATTGAATCTCAGAAAGATGCAGCTGGTAGTTTGTTTCAACCCATCACTGGTAAAATACCAACCAACCTTTTTGAAATAGATAAAGCGAGAAGTGTACAAGGAATTTTTTATGCCTCGGCAGTCACAAAAAAACAGATATACCTGGATAAAAATACCCATCGAGTGGAGATCTACATTCCGATGGTTGGTTGCAATGGAGAGCGTGAAGGAGCCGAAGGAAAGGATTGTCGTATTGCCTTTCCAGGATCAGTTTCTACAAACGTGAAGCCAGCTGATTGGAAGTTTTAATTGTATTATGATCGGTAACGGATTATGAAACAAACCCAATATTCCTCTTCATCCCCTCCAACTTCGTGCGCTTCACAGCAGATTTCTTAAAGAGTTTTGCAAACACATCTTCTGTTATCTCTGTCCAATCCTGCTTCGTCATATTTTCTAAATCTGGATGCGGTTTGAACTTTGGCTCTTGATGGGGTTTAGAGAAACTATTCCAAGGGCATACATCCTGACAGATATCGCAGCCAAAGATCCAATTCTCAAATTTACCTTTTACTTCGGTTGGAATTTCTTCTTTGAGTTCGATGGTGAAATACGAAATGCATTTGCTGCCATCTACCACATAAGGTTCTGTAATGGCATCAGTGGGGCAAGCATCCATACACGCGGTGCAGGTGCCACAGTAATCTTTGATCGGCCCATCGTAATCTAATTCAAGATCAAGAATTAGTTCCGACAGGAAAAAGAAACTGCCCATTGATTTATTCAGTAGCAAACTGTTTTTACCAATCCAACCTAGCCCTGATTTTTTTGCCCAAGCACGTTCATGAACAGGCGCAGAGTCCACAAATGCCCGACCATTCACTTCACCGATTTCTTTTTGAATCAGTTCCATGAAGATTTTCAGCTTGTCTTTGATTACAAAGTGATAGTCTTCACCATAGGCGTACTTGGCAATCTTTAGGCCATCTCCATTGGCTACGGCCAGATCTTTCTCTGGATAATAATTGTAAAGAAGGCTTATGACAGATTTTGCTCCTGGTACAAGCAAAGTAGGGTCAAGGCGCTTGTCAAAATGATTTTCGAGATAACTCATCTTGCCCTGATAACCGCGCTTGAGCCATTCTTCCAATCGAGGTGCTTCTTCTTCTAAAAATTCTGCTTTGGATATGCCGCAGTAACTGAAGCCAAGTTGGGCGGCAAGGGATTTTATTAATTGCGTGTTGTTTGAATGGATTAAATCCGTCAAATGTTAAACTTTTTCAATTTCAAAATGGAGGAGGAAAAGATTATCGGCATGAATTTCTTCCATCGCTAATGTCTCACCATTCGTATTTACGAATTCTACTTCAAATACATTCTCATCTAGTTGTTCGACAACAGTTCCAACTTGCCCCTTTAAAAGCTTTTTTCCTGGCAGATCGTTCAGTAAAGCAACCACATCTAAAACCTTAATCTTCATAGAACATTCATTACGTAGCAACTTATCAATTTTGGATTTTCTTCGTCCAATGGAATGATCCAAACGGTTCTGACTTTAGATCTCTTATCAAAATTAAGGATAATCATGTCAACTAGATATCTTTTTCCGTACCTAGTTGAGCTTACTTCAATAGAATTCGCATATTTCAAACCATTTAAAATTTCAGATTTGAGAAAATCTGCGTTTTTGCTGCTTATTGAGAGAGCTGAAAGGAATACTCTTGCTTTGAATTTACCAATGGGATGTCTCTCACTAAGACAATAATCCTTCAGCTTTGAAATATCAATTCTTGCATTTGCATGATTTGGAAGCAAGCTCATTGGATCAATCAAACAATCCTGGCCTTTTCGAAGTAGGAGCAACTATCTTCAAATGCTTGTAGGCAAGTTCTGTTGCTTCCCTTCCACGCGATGTTCGTTTGATATATCCTTCCTGAATTAGAAAAGGTTCGTACACTTCTTCAATTGTTTCAGCTTCCTCGCTTACAGCTGTAGCTATTGTAGTTAATCCAACCGGACCTCCTTTGAACTTTTCAATAATGGTTGTAAGGATGCGATTGTCCATGTCATCTAATCCATTTTCATCTACATCCAAAGCTTTCAGGGCCATCTGGGCAATGGCTTTGGTAATGTTGCCATCGCCTTTGATCTGTGCAAAGTCACGAGTCCTTCTCAATAGATTATTGGCAATACGCGGTGTGCCGCGACTTCTTCTAGCCAATTCAAAAGCAGCATCATCTACAATTGGTGTTTTTAAAATGTGAGCCGAACGTTTTACAATTTTGGTAAGTAGTTCCGAATCGTAATATTCTAAGCGCGCATTAATACCGAAACGTGCTCGTAGCGGAGAGGTTAATAACCCTGCTCTTGTTGTTGCGCCAATAAGTGTAAATGGATTTAAACTAATCTGAACTGATCTTGCATTGGGTCCACTATCCAGCATAATGTCGATCCTATAATCTTCCATGGCAGAATATAAATACTCTTCCACAATTGGATTGAGTCGATGGATCTCATCGATGAACAACACATCATTAGGTTCCAGATTGGTAAGTAAACCCGCTAAATCGCTTGGCTTATCTAGCACCGGACCTGAAGTAATTTTAATACTCGAGCCTAGTTCATTTGCAATAATGAATGACAAGGTGGTTTTACCCAATCCCGGAGGGCCATGTAACAATACGTGATCAAGTGATTCGCTGCGTTGCTTGGCAGCTGAAACAAACACTTTAATATTGTCAACCACCTTTTGTTGTCCGCTAAAATCCTCAAAGGAAAGTGGGCGCAGCGCTTTTTCAACTTCTTTCTCCCCGGAATTCAGCGCCTCTCGGTCAGCATTTAAATAATCTTCACGCATATTCAGAGAGTAATTTTATCATCAGGGTGTAAAGTTACTTTTTTTGCGGTTTTGATTGGCTTAGTTGCAGAACTCTTACTTTGGCAAGTAAGAGTTTGACCTCTTTAGTTGTCAAATCTTTCTTTTGAGATTTATCGTAGGCTCTTAATAGAAAAACTTTTTTGTGTATTGAAATGACTGCATGAATCATCCTAGCACCGTAACTTTTTCCTGAAGATTTGCCGGTGATTGAAATTCTCAATTTGTAAAGACCATGCCCAAGGTGATCGCCTTGTTCTGGCTTTTCTTGTAAACTAAGAATGGTATTTTGAATGTCGCGTTTGAATCCAGGATATATCTTTATGATGGGTTTAACATCCTTTAGGAATTCTTCTGTGGTTAATACTTCATAACTCACTTATGGCCTCATTTGCGTTGCGCAATTTTTTCTTGCCTTGAAAATAGAGATCAACTTCTTCTAAGGCTAGCAATGTTCCAGTAACGAGACTTTCTTTTTTAATGGATGCCGTTCTCAGTTCAGTCAAAACAGCTTTCCACTCTCTTTCTGTTAAGAAAACCCCTTGCGTACCTTTTCCGTCTTTGGCCCTTCTCGGACTTATTAATTTCTTCCCAATCTTTAAAGCTACCGACATGTGATTTTTTTGTAGTACAAATCTAATTCATTCATAAGTATTGATGTGAGTTAGGTTTAAAAAACTAAATTTGCAACATTATTGCATCTAGCATTTATGACCAATCGCGCTAAAAATAGTATCTATTCACTGATCCTTATTATTTCGGTTGTTGGAGTTTGGCTGTACAGAAAGAATCAGACATCTGTACCGATCAAGATTGAAGGTGAGACGATGGCTACTACCTATCATGTCACCTATTTCGATAAAGAGAAGCGCAACTTTAAAGCTTCAGTCGACTCACTATTAGTGTTGGTGAACAAGTCGATCAATAATTATGATCCTGAATCAGAAATTTCCAGGTTTAATAAATCAGCGTCTTCATTAAAATTCAGTTTGCCTTATCTTCTGCCTCCATTAAAAAAATCATTGGAAGTGGTCTCTGGTTCGCAGGGAGCTTTTGACCCTACCGTAATGCCGCTAGTGAATGCCTGGGGTTTTGGCCCAGCAAAAAGGACAAGACCAGACAGCACAAAAATTGATTCGTTGAAATTGCTAGTGGGTTTTGAAAAAATTCAATTCAATGCAGATAGTGTTTGGAAACTTGACCCACGCACGCAGCTGGACTTTGGAGGGATTGGCCAAGGCTACGGGGCAGATGTGATTAGTGATTTTCTCAGATCGAAAGGCATTCAAAATTTTTTAATGGAATTAGGTGGTGAAGGGATGGCCAATGGAAAAAACCTGAAGACGGACAAGCCTTGGGAACTTGGCATTTTAGATCCAAACTCAACTCACGAGAATCAATTTTTTAAAGCCTATGTTTCATTGGAGAATAAATCATTCACCACATCAGGAAACTATTTCAACTTTCGTGAGGTTGATGGAAAGAAATATTCGCATACCATCGATCCGGAAACTGGATATCCCGTGCAAAGGGAAATCTTAAGTGCTTCAGTTTTTGCAGCAGATGCTATAACGGCAGATGCCTGGGCAACTGCCTTCATGGTAATGGGGCACGAGCGGGCACAAGAGGTTCTTAAAAATCATCCGGAGTTGGATGCCTTTTTAATTTATTCAACCACGAATGGAGTTTCAACTTTCGCTACCGAGAAGATATCACCTTTTATAAAGATTAATCCATAACATTATTTAATAGTACCACTACGTACATGACCTTAAAACTAGTCGTTCTTTTTTTTACTCCGCTTCTTTCAGGATTGCTGGTTTACCTTATCCCATCTTCGAAGAATACTAATTTCAAATTGATCTTAGTCTTTGCGGGCTCCTACTTGTTTGCGATTACGGTCACGCACATTCTCCCAGAGCTTTACTCGCAGCACCAGGAAGTGGAGTTGATTGGTTTATTTGTACTGGCGGGTTTTTTTCTTCAGCAACTGTTGGAGTATTTTACCTCAGGAGTAGAGCATGGACACCTGCCTAGCCGGCAGGCAGGTATTCACACACATGAACATCAACATGATCATGGACATCATCACAGTCATCACCATCAATCTGTTTCTGCATTAGTGCTCTTACTCGCGTTGTGTGTTCATGCCTTTTTAGAAGGCGGCATGCTAGCGCAACCTGCCCGCATAGGTCAGTTATATGATATGAATGCTATTTTGCTGGGCATTGCTTTGCACCGTGCTCCAGCTGCATTTGCTCTCATGACCGTGTTAGCCTCGCAGCTTCATTCCAAATCAAAGGCAGTGCCTCATTTGATTGTCTTTTCATTTGCAGCACCTGTTGGATTATTATTAAGTACCTACTTTATTGAAAGTGAGATACTCTCGGATGCGGGATTAATTTATTTGTATGCACTCGTCTGTGGAAACTTCCTTCACATCTCTACAACCATTGTTTTTGAAAGCAGTCCCGAACACCGGTTCAATGCAAAAAAAATGGCCGTGGCTGTTTTAGGTGCATTGGTGGCCGTGGCGGTAGAGTATATCATTTAAATAGTCAATCATTTTTAATTGGATAAAGTCGACCGGCCTTTCCTTTAAGAATACGGATCTCGATCCGTAAGGATTGTTAGAAGAAAACGTTGACTTTGTGAGGTGGACAATGTAATTTAAAACTTTGCAGTATGCCCATGAAACCTATTTCTGACATTGCGTCCTATCATCAATCCTATCAGGAAAGTGTAAACAATCCCGAATCATTTTGGGCTTCTGTCGCGGAGGATTTTCGCTGGAAGAAAAAATGGAGTAAAGTATTGGAATGGGACTTCCATAAACCGGAAGTGAAATGGTTTATCGGTGGCAAACTTAACATCACTGAAAACTGTATTGATCGCCACCTGCCACACCGGGCCAATCAGGTTGCTATTATTTGGGAATCGAACGATCCTAAGGAAACTTCGCGGTATATAACATATCAGGAATTGTATGACAATGTATGTCGGGTAGCCAACATGCTGAAAGCTCAGGGAATTAAAAAAGGTGACCGTGTTTGTATTTACTTGCCCATGGTGCCGGAAGTTGCTTATGCTATTTTAGGATGTGCAAGAATAGGAGCGGTTCACTCTGTTGTCTTTGCAGGATTCTCTTCCGGCTCATTAGTGGATCGCATCAATGATTCAGGATGCAAACTCGTGCTGACATCCGATGGTGCGTTTCGAGGTGACAAGAAAATTGATTTGAAAGCAATTGTGGATGAGGCTTTGCTGAAGTGCCCAACGGTTGAGAAGACGATTGTATTAAAGAGGACGAACACCAAGGTAAACATGAAACCCGGTCGTGATCTTTGGTGGCACGATGAGATTGTAAAAACAAGTTCACATTGTGAGCCTGAAGAAATGGATGCGGAAGATTTATTATTCATTTTATATACATCGGGTTCCACCGGAAAACCCAAGGGAATGGTTCACACGTGTGGTGGTTATATGGTGTATTCGGATTATACCTTTAGAACCACTTTTCAATATAAGGAAGGACAAGTGTTCTGGTGCACAGCGGATGTGGGATGGATAACGGGTCATTCTTATATTTTATACGGGCCTCTTTTAACCGGAGCAACAACTATAATATTTGAAGGCGTTCCTTCCTGGCCCGACATGGGAAGATTTTGGCATGTTATTGAAAAGCATAGAGTCAATATTTTTTATACTGCCCCAACAGCGATACGTTCTTTAGAAAAAGCTCCTCTTTCATTTATTGATGCCTATGAACTTTCAACCCTTACCGTATTGGGTAGCG
>JANOQK010000189.1:0-32852 GCA_031414855.1 Bacteroidia bacterium
TTCTTTTGCAAAGATGGACGTACGACCATACCTCGACTCTAAATCATAGGCGGTACTTATTTCAATTTGATAGGGACCTGGTTGATCGGAAATATGACCGTTCACTACCAATGTATAGGGGATGTCATTACCCACATCAAAAAATATGCGGTCAACGCAACCCGCGGTCAAAAAAATAATTAAAACTGAAAGCAACGACTGGCCTTTCATACGTAGAATTTAAGGTGAAGATGTTCTTCCCCTTTTAAAGTTATAAGTCCAATTGCTTGAATAAGGCTCGTATCTGAAGACGCATAATTCAAAATCTAATCTGTCCAAAAAACAGGTTTTACAGTTGTTGTATTTGGAAACAGTTTCGTGCAACTATCATTAAATGTTAAAGTAGAAACTGGGATGATACTTGGATTGGGAACATCGGTTCTGTTTATATAAGCACCACGGCTATGAATGGAGGTAGCATAAAATATTCCTTCAATGGGTCCAGGTTGTCCGCTGATTTGCGTGAAGTTGCTTGGTATCTTACCTGTTAAAGGTTGGAATAAACTAGTGGTAGCATTTTTTTGAGATCGTATGGCTTTCCAAAAAGCGAATGCCTGAGGTGACAAACTCATTTGTTTGATCTCAGTATAAACTTTGTATTTAAGTGTCCACTGATTAACGGGGACGTAAGCGGCTTTTACATTTGTAAATGTACCATCCGCAACGAATTGATCATCGCTCACAATTACCTCATTATTAAAGATACTTGTCCAACACTCACAACATTCACACGATTTAACCCTTTCAAGTGCACCATCATTTAGTATATATGCGCTGCAGGGCAATGGTGCAGGGCACCTGGTTTCTCCACAAGGCACGGTGTAAAGCTCTGGATTTGAATCTACTTTGTAAGTACCTGTAAACTTCCACAGGAAATGATAATTGTCTAATTCACCGGCAGAAGAATTAAAGAGGACATCAAAACCATAATTTGTGGCGCCTTCCGGAGTTTTTTCTTCTTTAAAGGAATGATAAACTTTATCCACCGTCCCGGAAGGATAGAGCGTATCCGGCAGAGATTCGTACACTCTTCCATCTAATAGTTCAATTCGGATTTTGTAGGCTCTGCCTACCTTACCTCTTATTCCATTGGAAGATGTTTGATATTGGCCTTGAACAATTTCTGTCAACGATTCACTGTTACCAACATTGTCACTCATAATCATCCGCTTAACAGAGATAGGTGCTTTTATGGATAATTTAGATTCAATATCAAATGCCTTGGTGACCAGAATTTTGTAGGGACCAGGTTGATCTGAGATATTCCCGTCAATAACAACCGCGAATGTAGGACTTGTTCCAACATCAAAGATGATTCGATCGACACAAGCCGTGCAACACAAAATAAGTGACAGCGAAAACAAGAAACGTCCTCTCATAAAATCCTTAGAACTTAATACTGTATGATATTGATGGTAAAGCAGTGCCGATAATGGCCAATCGATACGGGCGCAGGATGCCTGGACGGACTTCCTTAAAGAATATCGAGTATGGATTTTTTCGGGCGTAGACGTTGTAGACGGAGAGTGTCCACGTTCCATCCCAGATTTTTTTACGTTTATGATTTCCTTCTGCTACAAAGCCAAGGTCGAGTCGGTGATAGTCTGGAATCCGAAATTGATTTCGATCGGAAAAAGCGGAGACTGTGAAATTGTCTACACTAAAAGCAGACAACGGAAGAGTGATGGGTCTGCCTGTGCGATAGGTGAATCCTCCGGTAAAGAAATATCTTCTGGAAATGGAATACTTCCAATTCAAATTGACAACGTGAGGTTGGTCATAGTTGGAAGCATATTCCTTTCCATCATTAATCGTCTCTTCGGGAAAAACTCCCCAAATCGTTCGGAACGATCGGGAATACGTATAGCCAAAGGAACCTGAGAAACGGCCTGATGTTTTTGCCACTTGCATCTCAGCTCCATAGGCGCGGGCATCTCCTTGCAAGAGGTCTGTTTCTATTGCTGGATTCAAAATCAATTGTGCACCGTCTTTAAAGTCGAGCACATTTTTCATCTCCTTATAGTACGCCTCTACAAAGGCTTCGTATTTTTTGTCTTTGAAATTTCTGAAATAGCCCAGTGAAAACTGATCGACCATTTGTGGTTTAAAATAATACCCACTTGGCTGCCAAATATCAACTGGTGTTATCGCAGTAGTATTGGTGAGTAAATGCAGGTATTGAAATATTCTATTGTAGCCTAACTTAACAGAGGCGTCTTGATTTATTTCATACCGCAATCCGAGGCGAGGCTCTATATTTAGATATGTTTTTGACGACTCGCCTTTAGAAAAGGTAAGCGTATCAATCAAGTTGAGAGTTTCGCGCGGCAAGCCAGGTTGGTATAAAAATACATTGCTTGGGCCTAATGCTTTAAAAATCGTAAATCTTGCTCCAGCATCTAAATGCAAATCTTTAACCAGTTCTAACTGATCCGAAACATGGAAAGCAGTCTCAAGAGATTTTTGAATTTCCATCTGCAAAAATTTCTTATCAGATTCGGCAGTAGATGGACTCAAGGTGCCTGGGTTAAAGTCATAATAAATGCTCTGCGCTCCAAAGCCGATCTTATGTCGAAACAACTTGAGATGGAAGTCGGCCTTAGCGCTTGGATAGCTGATTTTGTATTTCAAATTAAATCCTGTGAGAGGGTTTTCATCATACACATCATAGCTATAAGTGCCATAGCCAACCATAAAAGCGGAAGATAAAATCTTAGAGAATTCGTGGTCTAGCCGAAGTGAACTTAGTTTTGTATCCCAGCGATAAGTAGAATCGCCATTTAATCGAAATTGATCATGACTAATATAACCTGATAATGTTAGCTTGGTCTTGGGGCTAAATAAATGTGTGAGTTTAGCAGTGCCATCATAAAAGGTAACGGTACTATTGTTCAAATCCACGTAATTACTTTTAACGGTGTTAACCAACCAGTCAGAGTAGGTAGTCCTTAAAGAGACGGCAATGGATGTTTTATTTCTTTTTATAGGGCCGCTGATCATGGCGTTACTTGAGATGAGCCCGATACCAGCACTACCTTCCCATTTTTCATACGATCCTTCCTTTGATCGAATGTCAAGTACAGATGAAATTCGTCCACCAAACTCAGCTGGGATTCCGCCTCTGTAAAAAGTAACATCGCGTATGGCTTCGGAATTAAAGGATGAAAAGAAGCCGAATACGTGTGAGCTATTGAACACGGGCATGCCGTCATAGAGTATAAGGTTTTGATCAACACTTCCTCCGCGAACATTGAAACCGGATGCCGCCTCGCCTGCTGTTGTTACGCCAGGTAAAAGCTGTATTTGTTTGATAAGATCAATTTCTCCTAAAAGAGCAGGGGCTCTCTTTATTTCTTTTATACTTAGCTGTGTTTGTCCTATGCCACTTGTTGTTATTTCACGAGCCGAGCGATCCATGACAATAACTTCTTCCAATACCGTTGGCTTTTCTTCTAATTCCCAACTGACAGCTCCATTGTCATAGATGTCGAGATCAATAACGGTTTCTTCAAAATTGATATAGCTTATGCTAATGACATGAGAACCTGTCTTTATTTTCAATTCAAATTTTCCTTCCGCGTTTGTTGTCGTTCCGATTTTGAGATCCGTGGCCACCACACTCACGCCAACCATAGGGTCTTTAGTTTTACCTTCCTTGATAGTTCCCGAAAGGGTAACTGTTTTTGGGGCACTTGATTTGACAAACGTGCCGATGGTGAGCTTGTTTATTTTCTTTTGTTCGCGCTTAGCTACATTGATGATGTCAGTTCGCTGGAGAGCAAGGGTTGGGTCTTTCACAAGCACGATCGCAGTAGGGCCAGCCTCTATGAAATTAAGATCCGAACCAAGGAATAAAGTAGTTAGGGCTTCGCGAAGTGTTATCCCTTCAAAGCTTTCTTTAAAAGTGACATCACTGATCCAATCTTCTAAAAAATAGAACTTTACCTGGTTGATCTTTTCAAGTTCCTGGAGATAGGCACTTAAATTCTTTCCTTTCTCCTTGCCATCCAGTTTTAGGTCCAGTATAGATTGAGAAAAGGAGGTAGTACTTATGAAAGCAAATAAAATGAACAGAAATATTTTCAAATTAGGCCATATTAAGAAAGCAAGATAAAACTATAAACTTGCCTAGAAAATGGGAAGCTTTATACTTTTTGAAAATACCTGTAAATAGGTGACAAACCTGTTTTTATTACTGTAACATTTTCAATAACACGCTAAGCCTGCTTTTCAGACTCCTCCGGTCAATGATAAAATCCAGAAAGCCGTGATCCAAAACAAACTCAGCACTTTGAAATCCTTTTGGTAAGTCTTTACCGATTGTTTCCTTAATAACACGTGGGCCGGCAAAGCCAATTAATGCACCCGGCTCAGAAATATTAAAATCGCCAAGCATGGCATAAGAGGCGGTAACACCACCCGTTGTTGGATCTGTTAATAAAGAGATATAAGGAATTTTAGCTTCATCTAATAAAGCAAGTTTAGCCGAAGTTTTGGCCATTTGCATAAGCGATAAACCAGCTTCCATCATACGCGCACCACCTGAGCGCGATATCATGATGAATGGAGCTTTGGTTTTTAAAGAATGACTAATGGCTCTTGCTATCTTTTCTCCAACCACTGAACCCATGGAGCCACCTATGAAATTGAAATCCATACACGCGACAACAATATCGAGCCCATTCATTTTACCATAGGCTGAACGTAAGGCATCCTTCAATTCTGTTTTAGCTTGCGATTCTTTAATACGCTTAGGATAAGGGCGAGTGTCCACAAACTTTAAGGGATCAGCCGATTCCATGTTTGCATCCAGTTCTGTAAACTCGTTGTTGTCAAACAAGATTTCAAAGTATTCTTCCGATCCGATTTTTACATGATGATCTTCTTCGGGCACCACATAAGCATTGCTTTTTAATTCGCGGGTGTGAATGATCTTCCCTGCGGGTGACTTAAACCACAATCCATCGGGCACTTCCCGTTTGGATTCAGTGGGGGTCATTATTCCTTTATCGGTGCGTTTGAACCACGGCATATTTTAATTGATCAATTAGAAAATTTGAAGATTAGCCAATTAAAAAAGCAATAGGCAAAAAGCAAATGACAAAACGAGATCATTGTCAATTGTTTCTTTGCCTATTGTCAACTTTGTCAATACTAAGCGACATCAATACTACTATCCAGATATACTTCCTGAATAGCGTTCAGAATTTCCACGCCTTCTTTCATAGGTCTTTGGAAAGCTTTACGTCCTGAAATTAAACCCATGCCACCGGCACGCTTGTTAATTACAGCTGTACGAACTGCATCTGCAAGATCACTTGCTCCTTTAGATTCGCCACCAGAGTTGATCAATCCTGCACGGCCCATGTAGCAGTTAGCCACCTGATAGCGACAAAGATCAATTGGGTGATCAGAAGTTAATTGTGTGTAGATGCGCTCATCTAATTTTCCATAGGTAGAACCACCAGTGTTAAGGGCTTTGTATCCACCGTTGTTCTCAGCAAGTTTTTGTTTGATAATATCTGCCTGGATAGTTACTCCAAGGTGGTTTGCCTGACCAGTCAGGTCAGCGGAAACGTGATAATCTTTTCCGTCTTTCTTGAAGGCATTATTACGGGTATAGCACCACAGTATAGTTGCCATTCCCAATTGGTGAGCTTCCTCAAATGCTTTTGCTACTTCAACTATTTGACGCGTGGAATTATCAGAACCAAAATAGATAGTTGCTCCTACAGCAACCGCTCCAAGGTTCCATGCTTCACGCACTGATCCAAACATGATTTGGTCAGCCTTGTTTGGATAGGTAAGTAATTCGTTGTGATTGATCTTTACAATGAAAGGAATTTTATGCGCATACTTTCTTGATACGATTGCAAGATTTCCAAAAGTAGTTGCCACTGCATTACAGCCACCTTCGATGGCAAGCTTTACAATGTTTTCTGGATCAAAGTAAATCGGGTTCTTGGCAAAAGACGCTCCAGCACTATGCTCAATACCCTGGTCAATTGGTAGAATGGAAAGAAATCCAGTTCCGCCTAAGCGACCATGATCAAACATGGCTCCGAGACTTTTAATCACTTGCGTACTGCGATTGGATTGGATGAATATCCGATCTACAAAATCTGAAGTAGGTAAGTGGATCTGATCTTTAGAGATCGTCTTGCTCTTGTGATCAAGCAGGTACTTGGCATTTTTACCAAGAATTTTCGAGATGTTGAGTTTTGCTTGTTTTGCCATAGCTGTTTTGGTGAGGGGCAAATATAATTGTACAGACGCAATATATTGCGTCTGCGCCCAGCCAATAATTGAAAAACAACGCTTGTTAGCAATAAAAAACCCATTTCGGGTTTGAACACCGAAATGGGTTTGGAAGATATTCTGATTGTTTATTTAGCCTGAAGATTGGCCAATTTTTCCTTGATTCTAGCTGATTTGCCTTGGCGGCCTTTCATATAATACAATTTGGCTCTGCGTACTTTTCCAAGTTTAGTAACCTCGATTTTATCGATACTAGGGCTTAAAAAAGGGAAAATCCTTTCTACACCTACACCATTGGATACTTTTCTTACCGAAAAGCTTTCACCGTTAGTGCCTTTTCCTCTGCGGGTAATCACCACGCCCTGGAACTGCTGGATACGCTCCTTGTTACCTTCGCTGATTTTAACGTGTACGTTTACAGTGTCACCAGCTTTGAAATCAGGTAGATTAGACCTTTTTGCTGCTAATTCCTGCTCTACTAACTTTATTAAATCGGCCATGATGCTCGCTTTTTAAAATGGATTGCAAATGTAGGGAAAGAATTGAGAATTGGGAAGGCGGCATGCAGAATTTTGGGACGTTTGCTTAATGTGTATGAAATTGGGTATTATTGTGTATGGAAAAAATGGTCAGGATAAACGTGGATATAGATGACGAATTAATGGAAAAAGCGCTGCGTATGAGCGGGATAAAAACAAAGAAGGAGTTAGTCAATACGGCTCTTAAGTATTATAGAGATGTGTTGGTACGGGAAAAAGCCGAAGAGGAAAAACAGAAGAATAATGAGAACAAACATTGAAATAAACGAAGCTGTTATCGAGGAAATTTTAAAACTAGGATTGGCTAAGACACGCAAAAATGCCATCGAGAACTCCCTTCATAGATACATTAGACGCTTAGCTCAATTGGATTTATTGAAATTAAAAGGAAAGGTAAAATGGGAAGGTGATTTGGACGATATGCGAACTTCCAAGTATTTATGATCAAAGTTTTAGCGGACACATCGATTTGGATTGATTTTTTAAATAATCGGGACATACCACAAACACGTGTATTTGAACACCATCTTCGCAACTCCGAAATTTGTTCTTGTCCACCTGTTGTGCAAGAAGTACTTCAGGGCATTCGCCTAGAAGAAAAATACAACGAGGTCAAAAGCTTGCTGCTTACACTTGAAATATTTATAGCAGATCCTCTTCAAGCCGCAGTGGAATCAGCAGAGATGTATCGGGCACTTCGAAAAAACGGAGTAACCATACGCAAGCCAAACGATTGCCTCATTGCTTGGTATGTCATTGCCAACCGAGCTATGTTACTTCACAATGATTCAGATTTTAAACGGATTGCAGAACACACACAAATCAAATTAATCTAAGAGTTCAATTCAGGCCTTCTCTTCTTTGTTCGATCTATCGCTTGTTCATGTCTCCACTCTTCAATTTTGGCCTGATGCCCTGACATCAGGACATCAGGCACTTTCCATCCTTTATATTCTTGAGGCCTGGTATAAACCGGTGGGGCAACTAATCCATCTTGAAAGGAATCTGTTAGTGCTGACGTCTCATCAGAAAGAACACCCGGAATAAGTCGAATTACGGAATCGGCCACTACAGCAGCGGCTAGTTCGCCACCGGAAAGCACATAATTGCCAATGCTGATTTCGCGAGTGATCAAATGTTCACGTACGCGCTCATCCACACCTTTATAATGCCCACATAAGATGATCAGGTTTTGCTTAAGACTTAATTGATTTGCAATGGACTGCGTTAGCAATTCACCATCTGGACTCATGTAAATCACTTCATCGTATGAACGCTCTGATTTTAGTTTGGAGATGCAGAGGTCAATCGGTTCAATCATCATAACCATTCCGGCTCCGCCACCAAAGGCATAGTCGTCTGTTGTTTTGTGTTTGCTTGTCGAGTAGGGTCGTAAGTCATGCACTTCAATCTCAACTATTCCTTTCGTCTGCGCACGCTTAAGAATAGAATCCGAGAAGGGACTATCCAATAAGCGAGGCAGGCAGGTGATAATATCGATACGCATGGATGAAAACGGATTATCAAAAAAGGGCTAATTAATTTGCTACCCTTTCTTCTAAGTTGCAATATACTGGTTGTGGTTCAGGATTCCTTTCTTGGAGATCCCGTAAGCGTTACCAGTAGATTTTTTCTATTGCCATAACCTTCTAACTCAAAAAACCTGTCTATCAATTGATCATTGATTTTCCCCGCGGCTCTTTTTGTATTATTGTATAAATGCAATGATCCCAATGAACAAAAAATGGATAAAAAGACTTCTGTTCAGCCTGGTGCTAGTCCCTGTCCTGTTATTCGTTGTCATGATAGCCCTCATTTTCTGGAAACAGGATGTACTGGTGCAAGAATTAATTACAACTGCAAACAAGGATTTTCGAGGTGAACTTGAAGTGAAGGATAGTCATATTTCGCCCTTTGCCAATTTTCCGTATGTATCCATCGATTTGGATGAAGTGAAGGTGTATGAAGACAAAACCAAATCAACACCGCCTCTATTAAACCTGCATGATGTTTACCTGGGTTTTGACCTCTGGACCTTGCTCCATGGCTCCATGGAAATAAAAGCTCTTAAACTTAAAGACGGGTTTATAAAGTTGGTACAACACACGGATGGTAGTTTCAACATAGCCAACGCACTCTCCGACAAAAAAGAAATTGAAGATGTTGGAGAAGAATTTCATTTAGATATAAAAACGATCAGCCTGGTAAATGTTGATATTTTGAAACTCAACGAAGAAAATAATATTCTGATTGAGGCCTTTATTGATGATGCCAATTCTAAATTCAAAACCAGTCCTGATCATGTAATGGTGTCGTTGGATAGCCGGTTTTTGATTAATGTCATGGTCGATGGCGACACTACTTTTATTAAACACAAACACTTTGACATTCAAACACAGTTAGATTTCTCTCAAGTCACGCAGACACTCACCATTCAGCCATCAGAGCTGCATCTGGAAAAAGCTCTCTTTAAAATGGATGGAACCATCGACTTTGATGATGACATGAATCTCGACCTCAACTTTCATGGAAACAAACCCAACTTTGACTTATTTATCGCCCTTGCCCCGGAAGAATTAGCCCCTACTCTTCAGCGCTACGATAATCAAGGGAAGATATTTTTTGAAGCTTCGGTTTCAGGAAAATCAATCAATGGACATAATCCTTTGATCGTAGCCGATTTTGGTTGCGAGGACGCATTTTTCAACAACACGATATCCAAAAAGAAAATAGATGACCTCTACTTTAAAGGACACTTTACAACGGGGGCACTGAGGAATGCCACCACCACAGAATTTTCCCTTACCGATTTCACTGCCAAGCCTGAAGCAGGTATGTTTAGTGGCAACCTGATGGTTAAAAATTTTGAATCTCCTGAGATTGACATGAAGTTGCGCTCGGAGTTTGATCTTGACTTTTTGGCGAAGTTCTTTAACATTACTGATCTGCAAGATCTAAAAGGGTATGTAGCTCTTACACTGAATTTTCATGATATTATCGATCTTGCAAATCCTGAAAAAAGTATTGAAAAACTGAATGAATCTTATTTTACAGAACTAGAGGTTAACAATCTAAGCTTTCGTACATCGGCTTATCATCTGCCCATAAACGATATCGATGTCAAGGCTGTGATCGATGGCCACGAAGCGGTAATTGATCATTTCAATATTAACGTTGGCGGCTCAGATATTTCCATTCAGGGAACCATCAGCGATTTGCCGGCTATCTTACACCATACTGCCGATCCCGTTAGTACCAATCTGCTCATTAAATCTTCCTTGTTGGACATCAAACAACTCACTTCGATGGATACCACAAAAGCGCGCCCGGTGGATGAACAGATTAAGAACATGAGCATGAAATTAAAATTCAATAGTTCTGCGCGTGCCTTTACTGAATCACCAGTCTTACCAATAGGTGAATTTTTTATTGAAGATCTGTATGCCACTCTCACGCACTACCCACATACACTACACGATTTCCATGCTGATGTATTTATCGATGATCATGACTTTCGCGTGGTTGATTTTACCGGCATGATTGATCAGAGTGATTTTCATTTCACGGGGCGACTTAAGAATTATGATCTGTGGTTTAATGCGGATCCACTGGGCGATACCAAGGTGGAGTTCAATCTCACCTCCACCTTGTTGCAATTAGATGACCTGTTTGCGTACGGTGGAGAAAACTATGTGCCCGAAGATTACCGGCACGAAGAATTCAAAAATCTGATTGTACATGGCTTTGCTGATCTCCATTTTAACAAAGGATTAAAATCATCGGATGTTTACATGGATAAACTGGAGGCTCAAATGAAAATCCATCCGCTTAGGTTTGAGAAATTTAAAGGACGTGTCCATTATCAGGATGATCATCTTGTGGTAGAAAATTTGAGTGGCAAACTTGGTAAGAGCGAGTTCACCACTAATCTTAATTACTATTTAGGCGATGACCCCACTATCAAAAAGAGAGACAATCACTTTTCTCTGTCAGCACCCCAACTTGATTTTGATGAGTTATTCAATTACAACCCACCTCCTTCCAATCAACCCACCAAACCTCAGGAGCACGAAGCTGGGTTTAATCTGTATGATGTTCCGTTCACCGATATGACGTTTGACTTTGACATTAAACACCTCAATTACCACCGCTATCAGCTAACTGATTTTTTTGCAAAAGCCCGCACGCAGCAAAATCATTACCTCTACATTGATACGCTATCAGTGGCAGCGGCCGGTGGCAAGATACAGTTGACTGGACATTTCAACGGTTCGGACCGGAATAAAATCTATTTTAATACAACACTGAAAATCGAAAATGTAGAGTTAGACAAGCTTCTTTTCAAATTCGAAAACTTTGGTCAGGATCACCTGGTATCTGAAAATCTGCATGGAAAACTAACTGGTACAATGACAGGCAAAGTACACATGCATGCTGATATGGTTCCTATTATTGATGATTCAGAAATTCATTTGGATCTAAACATTGTACAAGGACGGCTGGAAAATTACGCTGCCCTAAATACTGTGTCCGATTATTTTAAAGATAAAAATTTATCAAGCGTGCGCTTCGATACCTTGCGCAATCACCTTGATATTACCAATGGGGTATTGTCTGTGCCATCCATGACAATCAACTCCACGCTGGGGTTTATCGAAATATCCGGCAAACAGAATATGAACATGGATATGGAATATTATCTACGCATACCCTGGAAGCTGGTGACTCAGGCAGGCATGCAAAAGTTATTTGGAAAGGCGGATGAACAAGAGAAAGAAGATGAGATTCAGTACAAGGATGATTCAAAACGTACTCGTTTTGTTAACTTAAAAATATCAGGTACGCCAGAAAAGTATGAAATCAGTCTCAGCAAAGATAAAAGGTCTAACCCATAAGGGGGGTAAACAGTATTGCGATATCAAGACAAAACCACACCGTCTTGTAAGGCAATGTACGCGAGCCTAAAGGTCCAAAAATCCTTCTGGCAACTCCACTTGTATTTTCTTTTTCGATTTGTTCACGCTCTTTATAAATGGGCCGTTCACTGGAATGAGCACTTCTTTTCCCGAGCGATCAATTGAAAGAAGGCGGTTGGCACCGGATTCCATGATCTCTTTCACGTCACCTAGAATACCTATGTGCAGATCTTCCACTTCAAACCCAACGACTTCATCGTTATAAAAATCCCCTCTTTTTAATTTTGGCCTGACGGTTTTTGGCAAATAAATACTGCATCCCTTCAATGCTTCAGCCTGTTCGAACGTATTTACATCTTCGAATTTGATAAAGCCCTTCTCTCCGCGGTCGGAATAACTTTCAATAAAATGGGGAACAAGACTATGATTAATTTCTATGAAAACAGATTCAAGGGAATCGAATTCACCTGCTTCGCTGAAGTTAGCAGTCACACCACCCTTCAGGCCATGTGTCTTGGCGATATAGCCTATTTTGAAGCAAAAGGTTGTTTCCATTATGGAAAGTGAATAGTTAAACGTTAATAGTGAGGAATGTCGTTGATAAAAAAAATGCCAACACGAAAACCGTATTGGCATTAAATATAATATATAGTTAAGACTACGCCTGTGCTTCAGCGGCTTCTCCTTCTGCGGCAGGAGCGACTTCAATAACAGGAGCGGCAGCGGCAACTTCTGCTTTTTTGCGGATAGCTTCAGCGCGTGCTTCTTTAACTTTAGTTTCAGCTTGTTTGCGTGCTTTAGCAGCTTCTTGCTTGGATTTCGCAAGAGTTTCGTGCTTGCCTTGAATTTTGGCTTCTTTCGCTTTCATCCATTCTGCCAATTTAGAATCAGCTACTTCCTGGGTGATAGCACCTTTCACAACGCCAATCTGAAGATGTCTCTTCAACATAACGCCACGGTAAGAAAGCATGGCCTTTACAGTATCAGATGGAAGGGCACCATTCATTAGCCAATGAAAAGCACGGTCGTCCAGAAGATTGATAGTTGCCGGGTTAGTTAAGGGATTATACGTTCCGATTTTTTCAATGAATTTACCATCGCGGGGAGCTCTTGCGTCAGCCACCACTACATCATACATCGCCAATTTCTTGCGGCCTCTTCTGGCCAATCTGATTTTTACTGCCATTTTCTTAGTTTTTTAAATGTTGGATCTCGTCCGTTTTTTAAGGATCGCAAAGGTAGAATTAATTTGATGATTAGCCAATTAGGATTTGAAAATTTGAAAATGGAGCTGATTTGGTGATTTCTCGCCCTAAAGTTCTCCCTTCCAAAGACAGGGTTAAATCGCCCTAGTGTAGCCAGATCATCTTATTCAGCCTAAAATCATTTAAATTTGCTTAAGCGATTATTAGGTTTTTTAAAGTTGGAACACTTTTCTAGTTTTGTTTACTCACAATATTAACTATGGACAAGTATTCGTATGTCTCCAATGCCGATGTCGGCTATCTGGATCAACTTTATCAAACCTATAAAAAAGACCCTGCTTCAGTTGACGCTACCTGGCAGAAGTTTTTTGAGGGTTATGAATTTTCAACCCAACGATTTGGCGAAAACGGTCATGGCACTGTTGCTGAAGACGCCATCACCATAAAGGAAACTCAGGTGAGGAACCTGATTTTCGCTTACCGGTCTTTTGGTCATTTAAAGTCTAATACCAATCCTGTGCGCGAAAGGAGAGACCACAATGTAAATCTGGATCATAAAAGTGTTGGCTTGACTGATGCGGACTTGGATGTAGAGTTCGATGTGGGTACAGAAATTGGAATGGGGCGTACTACCCTAAAAAAAATCATCGAAAAACTTAAGCAGATATATTTAGGAACAGTTGGCTTCGAGTATAATTTTATCCGTAATGATGCCGTTCGCCAATGGTTCTTCGAAAAATGCGAAAAGGAATATTATACCTACAACCCTTCGCAGGATGAGAAGAAGCAGATTCTTTCCAAATTGAATGAGGCAGTGGTCTTTGAAAATTTTCTTCATACAAAGTTTTTGGGGCAAAAGCGATTTTCATTGGAAGGAGGGGAGAATACCATCCCTGCTCTTCAGACTATTATTAATAAGTCGGCAGAGTTAGGCACGAAAGAAGTTGTTATCGGTATGGCCCACCGCGGAAGGTTGAATGTGCTTTCTAATATTTTGGGTAAAACGTATGAACAAATATTTACTGAGTTTGAAGGCAATGTAAGTCCGGACCTAACCATGGGAGATGGTGATGTTAAATATCACCTGGGCTATGCCAGTCAGAACACAACTCCTTCGGGGAATAAAATTTATGTAAAGCTTACACCTAATCCTTCGCATCTTGAGGCTGTGAATCCTTTAGTAGTAGGATATACACGAGGTCAGATCGATGATGAATATAAGGGAGACTTGACAAAAGCGATGGCAATCCTTATTCATGGAGACGCAGCTGTGGCAGGACAAGGAATTGTGTACGAAGTGGCCCAAATGTCAGGATTGGAAGGATACACGACAGGAGGAACGATACATTTTGTCATTAACAATCAAGTTGGTTTTACTACTGACTATGATGATGCGCGCACATCCATTTACTGCACCGATGTAGCCAAGATTATTGATGCGCCCGTCTTGCACGTGAATGGCGATGATGCGGAAGCAGTTACCTTCTGCTCAAAACTTGCCGTGGAATTTCGTATAAAATTTGGTCAGGATATTTTTATTGATATGCTCTGCTATCGCAGGCATGGACACAACGAAAGTGATGAACCGAAGTTTACTCAACCAAAGCTTTATAACCTCATTGCCAAACATCCCAATCCACGCGAAGTATATGTGAAGCGATTGATAGAACGCGCAGATGTTGACGCGGCACTGGCCGATGAGATGGATAAGAACTTCCGAGCTCAACTTCAAGATAGATTGAATGAAGTAAAGCAGAAGCCACTTCCCTATAAAGTACAAAAGATTGAAGAAGAATGGCAGAAGTTGCGCAGAGCTAAACCTGAAGATTTTGACGCTTCACCTGAAACAGGAATAAAGCAAACAACCCTAGATAAAGTAGGTCATGCATTAACTTCTATTCCTGAAGGGTTTAAAGCCTTGAAGCAAATAGAAAAACTTTTGAAGGACAGGAAGACTGCCTTCTTTGATGATAAAGTGTTAGGCTGGGCTGAAGCTGAATTGCTTGCGTATGGCTCTTTGTTGTCAGAAGGTGTGCCCGTGCGCATGTCTGGCCAAGATGTAAAACGTGGTACATTCTCTCATCGTCATGCTTATTTCTTTGATACCAACACCAATGCACCATATTGTGGGTTGGATAATATCGAGAAAGGTCAACAGAAATTTCATATTTATAACTCTTTACTTTCCGAGTTTGGCGTACTAGGTTTTGAATATGGCTACGCCATGTCATCACCACATGCCTTAGTAATTTGGGAAGCACAGTTCGGGGATTTTGTGAATGGCGCGCAGGTTATTATCGATCAGTTCTTATCCAGTGCTGAATCGAAATGGCAACGCATGAACGGACTTGTGATGTTGCTGCCTCATGGTTATGAAGGTCAGGGTCCAGAACACTCAAGCTGCAGGCCTGAGCGTTTTCTCCAACTTTCCGCAGAGTATAATATGATTGTTGCCAACCCGACAACGCCTGCCAATATTTTCCATTTGCTGAGGCGGCAAGTAATGTGGGAATTTCGTAAGCCCTGTATTGTATTCTCACCAAAATCTTTGTTACGTAATCCGAGCGTGATTTCGCCTGTGAAAGACTTTATTAAAGGTTCTTTTCAGGAAGTTATTGATGACACAACGGTTTCTGCCAAGGATGTGAAAAAAGTTGTTTTCTGTTCCGGTAAACTATTTTATGACTTATTAGAGGGCCAGCAGAAAAAGAAAGTAAAGGATGTTGCCCTAGTTAGATTAGAACAACTACACCCTTTTCCAGAAAAGCAAGTAAATGCTGTTTTGAAAAAATATAAAACTGCAAAATTTGCATGGGTACAAGAAGAGCCAGCAAATATGGGATGCTTGTCTTACATTATTCGGATGATGTCTGATCAAAAGCTTGAGTTTGTCTCGCGCAAACCAAGTGCTTCACCGGCTACAGGATACAATAAAGTACATAAGGCAGAGCAGGAGAAAATTGTATCGCAAGCATTAGAAGTTTAAAGGGAATAGCACCACAATAATCTGTTACACACATGGCACAACAAGTAAAAGTTCCAACAGTTGGTGAGTCGATCACCGAAGTTACTATTGCCAACTGGCTGAAGAAAGATGGAGACTATGTAAACATAGATGAAGTGATAGCCGAGCTTGAATCAGATAAAGCCACGTTTGAATTACCTGCGCCACAAGCTGGGATATTAAAAATAAAAAAACAAAAAGGTGAAGTGGCAGCTATTGGCGAAGTAATCTGTGAACTTGCAGATGGCGCACAACCGGCAGCTATTGTTAAACCAGAAACAAAACAAACAATAAGTACAACCCCTTCCTCGCACCCTATGAAATCAACTGGAGCCATTAAAGAAATGAAAGTGCCTACGGTAGGCGAATCTATTACAGAAGTAACCATTTCAACTTGGCTAAAGAAGGATGGTGATTTTGTGAAGCTTGATGAAGTGATTGCTGAAGTAGAATCTGATAAAGCTACATTTGAATTGCCAGCGGAGGCTAATGGTATTTTAAGAATCATTGCTAAGGAAAAAGATACGTTGCCTATCGGTGGCCTTATTTGTAAAATTGAAATTACCGAAGGTGCACCTGCTGGGGCTTCAACACCCGCTGCCGCTGCGCCATCTGCTGCACCTGTTTCTACTGATAAGTCTTACGCTGCTGGTCACCCTTCGCCAACTGCAGCAAAAATTTTAGATGAGAAAGGAATACCAGCCAATCAAGTTCAGGGCTCAGGTGTAGGCGGTCGCATTACTCAAGCAGATGCTGCGAAAGCTCAGTCTTCACCTTCGAAGGAAACAAAGCCAGCAGCAACTCTTGCAACTGCTCCACCAGTAATTGTTTCTGGTGGATCTAGAAACAAGCGCAGCGAAAAAATGACGTCTCTTCGCAAAACTATCGCGAGAAGGTTAGTAGCGGTGAAGAACGAGACTGCTATGCTTACGACCTTCAATGAAGTGGATATGAAGCCGGTCATGGATCTTCGTTCGAAATACAAGGATCAGTTTAAAGAGAAATATGGAGTAGGACTTGGGTTCATGTCTTTCTTTACAAAAGCAGTTTGTGTAGCCTTGAAAGATTTTCCAGCCGTGAACGCTCAGATAGCTGGTGATGAAATGATATTTCATGATTATTGTGATGTAGCAATTGCTGTCTCTACTCCGCGCGGACTTGTTGTTCCTGTCATTCGAAATGCAGAAGCACTATCTTTTAATCAAATTGAAAGCGAAATTGGAAGGTTAGCTGCTCGCGGACGAGAGGGCAAACTTTCAATCGAAGAAATGACGGGAGGAACTTTCACCATTACTAATGGTGGTGTATTCGGTTCAATGTTATCAACACCCATCATCAATGCTCCGCAATCAGCAATTTTAGGAATGCACAATATTGTTGAGCGGCCAATTGCCTTGAAAGGTGAAGTGGTGATCAGGCCTATTATGTATTTGGCTTTGTCATATGATCACCGTATTGTAGACGGGCGTGAGTCGGTAAGTTTCTTGGTGAGAGTGAAAGAAATGTTGGAAGACCCAGGACGATTGATTTTGGGAGTTTAGAAATTCAAGATCACCAGATCATTTGATTTATCACTGAATAATATTTTTATGCAATACAACGTCATCGTCATTGGATCCGGTCCTGGTGGTTATGTAGCCGCTATCCGTTGCGCTCAACTTGGTTTCAAAACTGCAATCATTGAAAAATATGCCACGCTGGGAGGCACGTGTCTCAATGTGGGTTGTATTCCTTCTAAAGCTTTATTGGATTCCTCTGAGCATTTTCATAATGCATTGCATACTTTCAAAGAGCATGGCATTGATATTTCTGAACCCAAAGTCAACATTACTCAAATGATCAACCGGAAAGCTGGTGTTGTTAAGGCGAATGTGGACGGCATTGCTTTCCTGATGAAGAAGAATAAAATTGATGTTCATACAGGTGTTGGTTCATTCATCGATAAGAATACAATTAAAGTGACTAAAGATGGGAAAGAAACAACGTTGACTACCGAGAAAGTTATCATTGCAACAGGTTCAAAACCAACAGCACTTCCATTTGCTCCATTTGATAAGAAGAGAATTATCTCCAGCACGGAAGCATTGGAGTTGAAAGAAGTCCCCAAGCATTTTATAGTAGTTGGCGGAGGAGTAATTGGTATGGAGTTGGGGTCAGTGTTTGCACGAATCGGTTCGAAGGTCTCTGTGGTTGAATATTTGGATAGTCTTATCCCAACGATGGATGGTACTATGGGCAAGGAACTTCAGAAATCCACCAAGAAATTAGGAATGGATTTTTACCTCGGCCATAAAGTAACAGCAGTTGAGAACAAGGGGAAAGAAGTAATACTGAAAGCGGAACCTAAGAATGGTGGAGCCGCTATTGAATTGAAAGGTGACTATTGTTTAGTAAGCGTAGGAAGAAGACCCTACACAGATGGATTGGGATTGGAAAAAGTTGGAATTGAATTAGATAAAGGAAAAATTCCAGTAGATGATCATTTGAAAACGAAGGTGGATAGCATCTATGCTGTTGGAGATGTGGTGCGTGGTGCTATGCTTGCGCACAAGGCTGAAGAAGAAGGTGTAATGGTGGCTGAACAATTAGCAGGACAAAAGCCTCATGTAAATTATTTATTGATACCAGGGGTTGTTTACACTTGGCCAGAAGTAGCGAGTGTTGGTTATACAGAAGAGCAATTGAAGTCAGATGGCAAAGCGTATAAGGTTGGAAACTTTCCTTATAAGGCATTAGGTCGGGCGCGTGCCAGCATGGATTTGGATGGCCTGGTCAAGGTACTTGCAGATAAAACCACTGACGAAATTTTAGGAGTTCATATCATTGGTGCTCGAGCCGCAGACATGATTGCTGCAGGTGTTACGGCCATGGAATTCAGAGCCTCAGCTGAAGATGTTTCGCGCATGTCACATGCTCATCCTACTTATATGGAAGCAGTGAAAGAAGCTTGTCTGGCAGCTACGGCAAACCGACCTATACATTTGTGAGTGCAGAGATTTAATGAACGAAGCTAAATTTTTACCTGCTGAAGAATTTTTAAAACAAAAAAGAAACATTCTTTTCTCCAGAGTAACACTTTTTGGAGCTGGCGTTGCCTTACTCATTACTTTTCAAGATTTTTATGAAGGCCTGCGGGCTGCTCCGATAATTGATTTTTTATTTGCGTTAATCCTTCTTGGCAACTATTGGCTAAATAGAATTGGCTACCATCGAACTGCAAAAATTGCAACTTTAATTCTGTTGAATTTTGGCTTTGCTATTTATGCTTCGATGTTGCCCTGGGAGATCGGTGTTTTTCTATTTTATTTTCCGGTGTTGGCAATGACGTTTGGTTTCTTTGGGCCAAATGAGAAAGTCATTCGCAATAACTTTGTGACGTTGTCTTTTGCGCTAATTCTTGCCCTTTTTATTTTCAATTTCAACTTAACAGGGTCTCTTAAAATTGAGGCGACTAACCCAGGGTTGTCCATGATCATTAATTTGATGGCAAGTTTATTTGTATGCATTATGTGTATACAATTTATGATTAGTATAAATGAAGAAGCAGAAAAAAAACTTGTGCAGCTAGCAGATGAAGTGAACATCAAAAATAGGAACCTAAAAAAGACAAATGAAGAATTAGACAGATTTGTCTACAGTGCATCACATGATCTGCGAGCTCCATTAATGTCAGTTAAAGGATTGGTGAGTCTAGCTGAAAAGGAAACTACCGATGAAAGACTTCAGGAATATTTAGGAATGATTCATGGTCAGACCGAAAAGCTTGATCATTTCATTAAGGACATTATTAGCTACTCGCGCAATGGAAGAACAGAAGTTGTCTGGGAATCAATCAATCTTTCTGACCTAATAAATACTTGCATTGACAATCTGAAATTTATGCCAGATGCAGACCGGATAAACCTGATTCAAGAGTTTGATGCGAAGGAGGTTTTTGTGTTGGACAAAAGCAGAATGGAAATAATACTTAATAATATCATCTCAAATACTTTTAAGTACAAAGATTTAACAAAAGATAAATGTTGGGTTAAGATACAGGCCTCTAAAAATCTGCAACAAATCGTTATTCAGATAAAGGATAATGGTGTTGGTATTCCTTTAGATCGCCAGGCGAAAATATTTGATATGTTTTACAGGGCTACGGAAGAGTCTCACGGATCCGGAATTGGACTTTACATTGCTAAGGAAGCCGCTGAAAAGATGGGCGGTACTATCGCAGTAGAATCAACGTATGGTCAGGGTACCACTTTTACGATCAGTATTCCAGTTCACACTGATAATCCAGCATCGGATCATCAATAAGATCACCAGGGGGATAAGAAAAACATTAAGCTGCTGTGGCAAAATAAACCATAGTAATAACACAGCTAATTGCAATAGGCTTACCACTCTGAAGTACAAAACAACCCAATTTGGTTTGTTGTTTTTCCATAGCCAGAATAAAAAAATCAGATGAGTGGGTAGCGCCCACAATAAATTAAAATTGCGCGCAGCCGCTTTATGATCAGTTGCTGCCCAAAGTAAAAGTAAAAGCAATCCAATCAAACCCACTGAGCCAAAAAGTAAGGCGTCAAACCACTTCGAAATTTTTTTTCTTCTGAAATCTAAGAATGTGATGGCTCCACCAATCGCAAGGATTATTCCGAATACAATCCAGGGATGGAAAATACTGAAAGTCATTTCCTCAGGCTGCGCCTCATAGGTAATTATCTTTTCGTTGATCAGTGGTTTTGCAGTAGAATCAACGATAGTAGCGTGATCGAAAGAGCTTTCAATATAGTCCGGTAAAAACATGTACTCGTAAGGAGTGGCTTTTTTGTCCATCGGCAAGCCAAGACAAATATCAATTCCCAAGTCGCCCCATGGTTGATGCTTTAAATACACTTCACAAAGATCCCGGATGGAATAGTTTGTTTGAATGTAACTGTCATCAAATTTAACGGAATCTCCAAATACTTCCTGGACTACATCCCGGATTTTAGTAGCGCAGTTATCGTAAAAGTAATCGTAACGATAGTATTGATTTTCAGGAAGTGCATTCCATTCCAGAAAGTCAAAAAGCTTTTGCTTCTGTTCCTGAGTCAGATTGAGCTTCTGCTCATGAATAAAGCGGTTATTGTAAATGTAGTAATCACGGAAATTTGCGTACGGATGCTTTCCAAGTTTATAATTCAGATTCCCTCTTGCGAAATTGAGATAGAAGTTGGGCTGGTTAAAATCAAATACCCCGTAATTGTAAATGGCATCGTACTGCAATTCTGAATCTACTATCCTAAAGGCACTGTGCCCAAAAGCAGAATATAGTTCTCCTTGAAAAGGGCCACACGTGACGACATGGATTTCTGCCTGATTAGAAAGCTCTGGAGTTTGAGCAAGGCCTGAAACAGAAAACAAAAGTAGAGATAGGAAAATATATTTTTGCATCAGTGGCAAGTAAACAAACACATTTCATTCTGCCAAACCGGATTGAATTTACTGTAATTTTGATTTTGCTATGAATAGAAAAATCTCAGATAACTTGAATTATGTTTCTCGTCTTTCCCCTAAAAGGGCATGGAATGCGATCGAGGTGTATTCAAGTTTTCAAATTTCAAATCTGAAAAAAAGAGCTGTCCATAGAGGAATGCCTATTTCCATTTCATTTGAACCAACGACCTCGTGCAATCTTCGGTGCCCAGAGTGCCCAAGTGGATTGCGATCGTTTACCCGGCCAACGGGAATGTTGAAAAGGGAGCTATTTGAATCCACAATTGATCAACTGGCCGATACCCTAACCTATCTGACCTTTTATTTTCAAGGTGAGCCTTATCTTCATGCCCAATTTTTGGAGATGGTTAACTATGCTCACAAAAGAAACATTTATACAGCCACCTCCACAAATGCACATTATCTAAAAGACGATATCGCTAAAGCAACTGTTGAATCGGGTCTTGACCGTTTGATTATTTCCATTGATGGCACATCGCAGGATACATATCAATCGTACAGAGTGGGTGGAAGTCTTGATAAAGTTATTGAAGGTACTTCCACACTTCTAAAGTGGAAGAAGGAATTAAAATCTAAAACACCTCATGTCATTTTTCAATTTCTGGTAGTGAAGCCAAATGAGCATCAAGTGCCAGATGTGTATACGTTGGCAAAGAAACTAGGAGTAGACGAAGTGAAATTAAAAACGGCTCAGATTTATGATTACCAAAATGGCTCGGATTTAATCCCTACGATCGAGAAATATTCGAGATACAGAAAAAGAAGTGATGGCACGTATGAAATAAAGAATGAACTACTCAACCATTGCTGGAAGATGTGGCACAGTTGTGTAGTTACCTGGGATGGAAAAGTGGTGCCGTGTTGCTTCGACAAAGACGCTCATTTTGTTTTGGGCGATCTTAGCAAAAATACATTTGAAGAAATTTGGAGAGGAGAACAATACAATCAATTCCGATCTTCATTACTTAGATCTAGAAGCGAAATAGAAATCTGTAAAAATTGTTCGGAAGGGCTTAAGGTCTGGGCTTAATTCAAGAATGAGGAACCACGTTTTGCCTTATCTTTTCTTCAATTTTATCAAAATCAATAGCTCCGCATTTGCCGCAACCTGAAGCACAGGCAGTCTTAGCTTGGAAGGATCGGTAAATCATCCTACCTAGAAAAAAAGTGGATCCCGCGAAGAGTAAAATAATGGCGATGAGCTGAATCATGTTGTAAAATTAATCAACTATCATTCAAACACCCAACCATACATAAGATTCCTTCGTCCGCTTCCGGACAAATGCGAGCAAAGACGGACACCTCAATCTGTAAAGGATCATAAAATGAGGCTTTTTAAGAGTGGCATTAATCTTGACTTTTGGGGGTGACAACAGACAAGTTGTTAAAACTTTCTGTCGGGTATTGACATCATATTTCAATAAATCCTTAGTTATGTTAAGAAATTACGCCATTACTGCTTTGCGAAATCTTTGGCGTTCCAAAGGGAGTACATTGATCAATCTTTCAGGTTTAACCCTTGGTATTAGTACGAGCCTCATACTATTTTTATTAGTAAGGCATCAGTCCTCCTTTGATAACTATCATTCTAAATTGAGTAGAATTTATCGAGTCGTAGGCCAATCCGATGGCAATCAGGGTAAGAACTATAATGCTGGGGTACCTCCTGTATTGCCCGAAGCTTTTAAAATGGACTTCCCTGAAGCTGAGGAGGTGATATTTACTTCCTACAGGGCGGGTGGTTTAATCACGATTCATCCAGCGCAAGGAGATCCGAGAAAATATGCAGAGGATAAGGGAATTGTTTTTACGCAACCCAATTTTTTCAAAGTATTTGATCGAAAAGTTATAGTGGGTGATGTGGAGAAAGGATTAGACGAACCCAATGAAGCGATCATTTCAAAAAAGACGGCTTCAAAATATTTTGGAAAGGATGATGCCAGAGGAGAGGTACTCACTTTTGAAGGAAAGGACTTTAAGGTTACTGCTGTGTTGGAAGATTATCCTGATAATACTGATTTTCCATTTGATGTATTCCTATCTTATATCACCATCAAAAAAGAAAAAGATGAAGCGGGATGGCATAGTATCTGGAGTGATGAGCACTGCTATTTCTTATTAAAAGAAGAAAGTAGTATTGGGGAAATTGAAAAACGTGTTCCTGATTTTGTAAAAAAGTATCACGGTGAAGATAATCCTGATCATGCTACCTATGAAATGCAGCCCTTATCTGAAATTCACTTTGACGACCGCTACGGAAATTATAATTATAACACAACCAGTCGCCAGATGATCATGTCGCTTGCCGTGATTGGAATCTTCTTAATCATTACGGCAAGCATTAACTTTATTAATCTGGTGACGGCAGAAGCAATTAAGCGTTCCAAAGAAGTTGGCATTCGCAAAACATTAGGCAGCTCACGCGGACAATTGATTGCGCAATTTTTAGGTGAATCTAGTTTAATTACAGTTTTTGCAGTTTTTTTGGCTATTGGGATTGCTCAATTTACATTGGGCTTCTTAAACTCATTTCTCGACTCAAACCTATCTCTAGATTTTACATCGGATAGCGGGCTTTGGATTTTTCTTGTGTTGGTTACCATTATTGTTGCGCTACTCTCTGGCCTTTATCCATCGGTAGTTGTTTCTGGTTTTAAACCAATATTTGCCATTAAGCATCAGAGCAATGCCAAAAACTCTTCGGGTTATATGTTGAGAAGAGGACTAGTGGTGCTGCAATTCTTTATCTCTCAGTTTTTTATTATCGGTACAATCGTACTCATTAGCCAGATGAATTATTTTAGAAGTAAAGAATTGGGTTTTAAGAAAGACGCAATCCTTACTATCCCCATACCAGAAAATGGAAGGTCCGGTGGTGAAGATAGCTCCAGTAAAATGTTAACGCTTCGTGAAGAAGTCTCTCGTTTAAATGGAATTGAGTTGGCCAGTCTTAATTTCACTCCACCCTCTTCTGGAAATGTATCCTCCACTGATTTTGCTTTGGAAGGTAAGGATGAGCGATTTGGTACACAGGTAAAACTAGCGGATGGTAACTATGTTGAATTGTTTGGTTTGCAATTAATAGCAGGCACTAATATTTTGGACTTGGATACTGCTCGTGGGTTTATAGTAAATGAAAAACTTGCTTCTATGGTTGGCTTTCAGGATCCCAACGAAATCATTGGCAAGAATATTAAAATGTGGGGTAAGACTTTGCCTGTAGTTGGCGTGATTAAGGATTTTCATACCATGTCACTTCACGAACCAATTGAAGCAACAATTTTATTTAATGGAATTCGTAGCTATGAAACAATGTCCTTAAAAATTAAGCCTGCGGACTTGCAGGGCACCATAGTAGAGGTGCAAAACAAATGGGAAGAAACTTATCCGCAGCACATTTTCTCTTATAAATTTTTGGATCAAGAGATTAGGGAATTTTATGAACGTGAAGAAAAAATGTCAACGCTCCTAACTATTTTTACCTTCATTGCAATTTTTATTGGATGCTTGGGTTTATTCGGACTGGCCACGTTTATGGCCAATCAAAAAACAAAAGAGATTGGTGTTCGCAAGGTATTAGGAGCTTCAGTGGAGAGTATTGTTATGCTCTTTTCTAAAGAATATGTGAAATTGATTTTGGTCGGATTTGCTTTGGCCGCGCCTCTAGCATGGTATGTGATGAATGAATGGCTAAGCGATTTTGCTTACAAGATTGATATTGGGCCTGCTATTTTTATGATGGGATTGGGCGTTTCATTTTTGATTGCGATGATTACAGTAGGCTACCGTTCCGCACGCGCGGCAACAGCTAATCCTGTACATTCACTAAAATGTGAGTAAGTATCACGGTCATAAGAGAGGAGCAAGCCCCTTTATGATAGAAAACACATGAATTCTATTCTAATGTTCTAATGGGCTTGGCTCAATACTTTTTTAAATGGCTAATTATTCATATCCCCATAGTTTTTTAATAATAGCAAGCATCTCAGGGTGAGCTAAGCCACCGGCACACAATTCTCCGCCAAATATGTGATTGTCTCCACCTCTAAAATCGGTCACCTTTCCACCTGCTTGCTGCACAATGAAACTTCCTGCTGCCACATCCCAAGCGTTAAGGTTATATTCAAAAAATCCATCCAGGCGCCCGCATGCTACGTAAGCGAGATCTGTAGCCGCGCTACCTAGTCGTCTAATGCCATGTGTTTCTTTTAAGAATGTTTTTATGATCTCAAGGTAGATTTCAATCTTATCAAAATGATAATACGGAAAACCGGTTGCCAGTAGACTTTCGCGCAATGTTTGAACAGATGACACATGGATGATTTGATTATTCAGATAGGCAGAGTTTCCTTCGCTTGCGTGAAAGCATTCTTTCTTGGTGACTTCATAGATAACACCACATACCATTTTCTTTCCTTTAGCCAGCCCAATGCTGATGGCGAAAGGAGGTAGTCCATGTGTGAAGTTAGTTGTTCCGTCAAGCGGATCGATGATCCATTGGTATTCATTCGTTCCTTTTCTGTCAGTTCCTTCTTCTGCTAAAAAGCCAGCTCCCGGTAAAATCTTTTCCAGTGCTTGTACGATCTTCCGCTCCGACTCCTTATCTACATAGGAGACTAAGTTGTTAAATCCTTCTTTTTGCTCAATCCTGGATTTATCAAAATTGTTACATTCTGTAAGGATAAACTCGCCCACTTCGTTACAGAGCTCAGAAACATTTTTTTCAATGGTGGGCAGACTAATCATTTCTTTTGAGTTTTACTTTTTACCGAAGCGAAGATAAAGATCAAAACTGAAATCCATGCAGCCGTTCGTGAAATGAACTCACCCCTTTTGAGGTAATTTGGCTGCAAATCACCTGGAGTATTAGAATACAAGGTAATCATCGACTCTCGCCCAATTCCATCCAAATCGGTAATAAGAGAAAAAACGACTGGAGTTATCAATAAAACAAGAAAGAAAGAAAGCCAAATCCAGTTTATTCTTCCTTCTTTGAAGATAGCCAGATAGAAGCAGAGATTTACAAGTAGAATCCATAGGGAACCGCCTAGGTAGCCGGTATAAAATGTCCAATTCAACCAGTCAGATTTAAGTTCAACAGCATCTGCCAGAAACAGATGATCGCTCGGCCATTGCAATTTTAGAAAAACATATTCGATGCCCAGCCAAAAAATAATGATGGTAAACTTACCTACCCTGGAGCCTAAGCTTTGATGTACAAAACCATACCCTACAAAGGCGAGTGTGAGACCAATGGCTTGAATGAGTGAAGATATTAAATAGCTAAGCTGAAAAATATGACCTGCGAGAAGTGAGAGCGAGAGTGCGATAAGTATCAACTCTGCATACGTCCAAAACTTTTCTTCGAAATGAGACTTGTCTGCAAGTGCAAAGAGTGGCGCCAATGCCACAAAGATCAATGCTGGAAATGATTTCATCAACCAGCCTCCGATTAGCAGAGCGGTTGCTAAAAAGAATAAAACCCAAGGATTTATATCATAACCACTTTTAGCTGGTGATTTTTTCTTCCTACTCTCTTTTGCCATCGATCACGATTACAATTTCGCCTTTAACTTCTTTTTGTGAAAAATGCTGATGCACATCTGATACTGTTCCTGTAAAGGTTTCTTCATAAATTTTTGTCAACTCACGCGATACCGAAACCATCCGATCTGGCCCCATGCATTCCATTATTTGTTCCAATGCTTTTACCAAACGGTGTGGCGATTCATATAAAATAACGGTGCGATCTTCTTCGGCCAATCTCGTAAGTAAAGTCTGTCTTCCTTTTTTATGAGGAAGGAATCCCTCAAAAACAAAACGATCTGTCGGGAAGCCAGAGTTGACCAGGGCGGGAACAAAAGCCGTTGCACCTGGAAGCGTTTCCAATTTTAATCCAGCTTTCAAACATTCGCGTACTAACAAAAATCCGGGATCGGAAATGCCTGGTGTACCTGCATCACTAACCATCGCCATCACTTCACCATCTGCCATTCGCTTGATCAACCCGTCTAAAATTTTGTGTTCATTGAAAATATGAAAGCTTTGAAGCGGCTTCTTGATCTCGAAGTGTTTTAAGAGAATGCCAGACTTCCGAGTGTCTTCGGCCAAAATAGTATCCACTGATTTTAAGATCTCCAAACCGCGTAAAGTGATGTCTCCAAGATTTCCAATGGGAGTGGGTATAAGGAAGAGCGAAGTTTTGGTCATTTTATTTATTCAAAACTCGAGGTTTAAAATTCAAAATTAGTTTAAACTAATTTTGAATTTTGAACCTCGAATTAATTACTACGCAAGCTTATCAATTTCGGTGGCAAGCTTTTGATCAAGTTCCGTAACAACATCGCCTGAATCGTGCGTTGAAAGTTCAAAACTTACTCGATTATACACGTTTGTCCAAAGCGGATGATGATCCATCTTCTCCGCTACAATAGCCACTCGGGTCATAAAACCAAAAGCCTCAATAAAATTTTTGAATTCAAAGGTTTTGGTAAGCCGGTTATTTTTTTCTTTCCACATACACCTTGACTTTAATTAAGAGTATCTATATAAATATTGCCTTTGATCACCTCATCCTTAATCCTTCTCCAAAAAGAGAAGGTCAAAAGGAGTATTTAGAGCTCCCTTTATAAGGCAGACTAAAGATAGAAATTCTCTAACAGAACTTCCCTTACAAGGCAATCAACCCTTCTATCGTTGAAGTCTTCATGTACACTTCGATTACCACATCGCTTGAAGGGGCCATCATTTGAATGGTAAGGCTGATGTAGTTCCCGTTCTTAGACGCCTTTTCCTTCACCTCATGTGCGGGAAAAATTTGTTTTACTGCCTCTTCTTTTCCTTTGGGTACAATGAATTTGAAAACATATAGAGCAGGCCATGCATAGTGCTGATCTAGTTTTTCCCGGAGGGAAAGTGTCCAATCGGTGTCCATTGTGTAAAATAGAAAAGTCGACAATCCGGCTATTAACCTTGATTGCCGACTCTGAAATCTATGTGTTTAATAAAATTTATAGCGCATGTCCTCAATTTTAGCAGCGTCTTTTATAGCTTCTGCAATGTTAAGACCGAGATTATTTAAATTTTGTAAGGCTTGGTTTTTAAACATCGAGTAATCTCCAATAGCTGGTGCTATTGTTTTGTTTTGCATTTCGATGATCAGCACACCGTTTTCACCCACGAAAGGGGCAGAACGTTTTGTGTTGTCCAATGAAAACGCTTTGCCTACGGCAATCGGATCAAATCCTGCTGTAGATAAGTTGTTGATGTTTAATTTCAGATCGCTGGAACTTCCAACTGACCCATCTGGAAATATTTTTGCGATTTCTTCCAATGTGCCTTTTTGTGCAGCCAATTTTTCTATAATTAGTTTTCCTTTCAGCTCATTTCGCACCGCAGGTGTTATCTCTTCTTTCACTTTCTCCAGAGATTTAAAACCTTTTTCTGTTTCACCCACCATTACAGCAACAACATAGTTGTCTCCCAGATCAAACACATCTGAAACCGTTCCAATTTTGGCGTCACGGAATAGCCAGGTGATTACTTGACGGGCATCACTAAGGTTATTCAAACTTCTGTCTCCAGTTCCAAGATCGTTGGCTTGCACGACAGACAGATTTTCTTTCTTTGCTTTCTCTTTAAAATCATCAGTATCTGATAAATCACCTGCGAAGTTATCAGCCTTGCGATAGGCTTCATTTTGAGTTTCATCACTAGGGGTGATCTCACGTTCAATACTTGCTACTGAATAGGATACGTTATTTTTCAATTCAGTAACGTCAATGATATGATATCCAAAATCAGTTTCCACTACATCATTCAGCAAGCCGGTTTTCCTGGCATCAAATACAGCCTTCTCAAATGGTTTCACCATCTGACCAGATACAAACCAGCCAAGATCTCCACCACGTGATGCGGTGCCATCAGTACCAAATTCGCGCGCTTTAGCGGCAAAGTCTGCACCCGCTTTGATCTCATTCAGGATCTTCTTCGCTTTGTCCTTGGCGGTTCTCTTTGCTTCATCTGTTGTGTTATCCCACTTAATAAGGATGTGACTTGCTTTTGCATTGTAAACTGTGTCTGTGCCAATGCTTACAACCTTGATAACTTTGTAAGAATCACCATCGATGAATGGTCCCATGACCATTCCGGTCACGAGACTTTCTTTTTGGTTGTTCAAATATGATGGAAGAGTTGAGATGCCATATTTTGTAAAAGCACTTTCTCCATCCGTATTGACACTTGCAAAAACCGAGTCTTCAGTAACTGTTTTAAAATCATTAGCCAGCTTAATCATTTCATCGCGAATAGCGGAAGTATCTGCGCTGGAAGCCGCAAGTGGGAATGTTACATAACTCAGGCTGCGAGTGTTTTCAGCTTTGTATTTTACCTTATTTTTTTCGTAATAGGCCTTAAGATCACTATCAGAAATTTTAACCAGCGAATCACTTATACCAAAGAAAGGAACGAACACATATTTCACCTCGGCTACATCATTCTGAGTGTGATACTCCCGTTCGCCTTCCTCGTTGGTAACGTAATTGGTTTTTAACAACAGGTTTTCATATTTGATCCGTTCGCGCGCTGGTGATAAATCTCTTTTGAAAAGATCCCAGCGAATGCGTTGCTCAGAAGTTGCAGGTTGTGCATCTAAAGATTGGATGTATCCAATTAATCGGCTGCGGTCAAAACCGCCAGCAGAATCAACAAAAGAGCTTTTGATATTTTCGTCAACATTCTTCCCCTGGATCATATCCCAGATTTCATCGGTGGGTACCTTTACACCAACCTTTTCATATTGAGGAACAATGGCATTACGTGCAATCAATAGATCCCAAGCTTGCTGACGTAGTGTTAGCATTTCGCGTTCACCTGCCTGGCGGCCGAAATTAAGAATGTAATTATTCTCGCGCTCTTGCAGCGCTGCCTGAAATTCTTCGAGACTAATGGATTTACCACCTATTTCTCCTATTGTATTATCAGTGCCTCCAAATAGAGCTGTGGGGCCACTTCCAAATAAATCATTTAGAATAAAGGATACGATGGCCAATGCCACGAAACCCACCACCCATTTGGTCATTTTAGTCCTTAATGTGCCAATCAATGCCATAACTGCTGCTTAAAAATTTAGAAAAATTAAACCTAATGCACTTTCAAAGTCCAACTACTGGATTTTCTGAAAGAGCCGCAAATTTAACCTGTTCTGTCAATTCAGCAAAGATCAAAACTTAATAATCGGTAATTAATTCACTTGATTTTCAGGTATTTAGACTTGGATTCAAAGTTCTAAACCTTCCTTTTGGCGGACAAATTAAGCTTATCAATTTGATTCAGCCCTCAAAGGAAAGATTTGATTTGAATCCTGAACCTAGACTTTCTTTTTTCGCATCGTGAAATAGAAAAATAGAATCATGGATAGCATGACTGACCAGTAGGCGTGGCCGATGCCAAGGGTCATAATTTCGTAAATGCCGATGATGAGGAAGACAACGGCAAGGGAAAATATTAGGGTGTCTATAAGTTTCATTAGTGAACTAGTTTTCTTTCACTTCAAATTCACCTTCAGGTTTCAGAATGGTGTAATCCGAAAGATCCTGAGCGGCTTCCAAGCCAGTGCCATATAAGACTTCCGTGTCTTGCTTTATGGTTACGAATTTATCTGTGAAAATTCTTTTCGTATCGCGCTTCCAGAATAATTCTTCCGTGTTTAACTGCTCGCCTTTGGCCAAATTTTTAACTTCTACCTTACCACGTCCCCGCCATTTTTCCTCCGCTTTAAAAAAGAAAGCTGTATTGGCTTGTAAAGTTGAGGTTAACACCCCGGCTTCGTTATAGAATTCAAGATAAAGACCTTCTGGAAACTCGCGGTCGCCATTAAGAAACTCAAATATTTTTTTAGCCTTTAATTTTACTTTTATGGTTTGTTGCTCAGTGTAAAGCATTTCAACGTTTTCCATTTCACGCATAGGGCCAGCATACTCAGTCGGCTTTGCTGTTTCTTGTTGCGAGCACGACCAACTTAAAACGGTGACGATCAGAAGAGGATAAAATTTCATAGTCTATCTGTATATAGAATGTAATGCAAAAAAAAGGCCAGCTAATAAGGCCGGCCTTTTTTTCTACCATCGATGCTGTGCAAAGAAGTAGTGAACCAGCTTAATCTTTGCGTGTTTTCAACACCACAGTTTCATTGATCCAGCAATCAATTTTTTTAGATTCACCTTCTTTCCAGCTTAACTCGAAAATCTCTGTTACAGAAGGAAATTGGGATTTTGCAATGTTCATTTTTTGACTATTGCCGGCACGCTGATACATGTCATAAGCAGCAATGAACACCAAACGATCCTGGGCCATACTTACCTTTTTAGCGCAATCGGCCATGGAGTTTTGATAGAGGTCACCAATTTTCTCATAGCCTTCTTTATTAGAAGGGTCAGCTGCAAGGGATTGCCGAAAATAGTCACGTGCTGCAATCTTATTTCCTTTTTTAGATTCGATACCTCCTAGGTAAATCATCACCTCGGCTTTGTCACCAGGTTCTTTTGCCAGGGTCAATGCTTCTTTCAAATATTGTTCAGCTTTTGGCATATTGTCATTTGATAAATAACGTACACCAATGTTCTTAGCTAAACCATAATCCTTCTCAACCTGGTGAATGGCCTCGCCAACTTCTAACCACAATGGATCATCTGTACACTTACCATTGAGCATAAAACCAAAGATTTTTTTCGCTAAGGCAATGTCACTCGGATTTTGTTTGAATTTAGGCTCTAGGTTCTTCTTCACAAAAGCACAATCTACTTTTACTAAGCCAGTTAAAATGTTGTCTACGTTGTCTTTATAGCTTTTCAATTTGTCTACATCTGGCTGTTTGTTTTTTTCCAAAGCAATTTTTGTCTTAGAGTCAATGGCCGCCATGATCCTATCATAACGCTGCAAAATTTGCTCATCAGTCAAACTTTTATGGTATAGAACATTTGCTCTAACCACATTCATGTAATTGGTAAGCGTTGGGTCTGTCACATTATTGCCGTTCAATTCAAATACTTTATCATACAAGGCAAGAAGCTCTGCAGATTTAGTTTTGTCTTTAATGCTGTGTTTGAATAATGAATTAGCCTTACGGTTCATGACAGTAGATTCTTCACCGCAGGTTTTGATGCGTGTGTCATACATCCACATCAAGGAGTCAATGAGTACTTGTTTTTTGGCAGGATCAGCTTCCTTTTCTGCCAATTTATCGTAGATATCGGCACCATCAATGTAAAGTTTAGTATTCCAGTTGGGTGCATTGGTTAGCATCCATTGAAGAGATGCAGTGGCCCCACGGTAATTGCCTTGCTTCATGGCATCGCCATAAACAGCAACTGATTCTTCAGCTTTCGCTTTGTTTTCTGGCCACTTA
>JANOQK010000190.1:0-2630 GCA_031414855.1 Bacteroidia bacterium
CGTATATAAATCTTATTGGTTTGGCTCCTGCATTCACAACAAAATACTCTTTCGTTTGAGGTTCTTTGTTTAGAAAAACCTTGCCCAAATTAAAAGAGAGGGATTTCAATTTCAGATTTCCGCTGGATACCGTTAATTCAGTAATCGGATTTTGGGATTTTTGAGACACTACCTGGCCTTTGATCTGCAAGACCAAAGAGCTACCATCAAAATCTGTGGTCACGGTTAATGTCTTATTGAAATATCCAGGCCTTCCTTTGGGATTGTAACTGGCTTTCACAAAACCTTCTTTTCCGTTTGCAATAACATCTTGCGACCAACCGGAAGTTGTACAACCGCAGGATGCCTGAACAGAAATGATTTTAATTGGTCTGCCTGTGTTGTTCGTAAATCTGAATTCATGATCGGCATTGCCCAATTCCTCCGTAATGTCCCCAAAGTCAAATATTTTCTCCTTAAACAATAAAGGGTCTGCCTTCTGCGCCACAGTGGGTGAAACAAGCAATGCTAACAAGAAAATTAAAAAGCAATTCTTCATACAGCCTCAAAAGTAAAAAATATTATACGCCTCCTGATAAGTCCATCCTATGTAACGGCATTTTTCTTTTCTTTGCACAACTATGGCCAGAATTTTAACAGGAATACAAAGCAGTGGAAAGCCTCATCTGGGAAACTTGCTGGGAGCCATTATCCCCGCGATTAAGCTTTCACAACAACCAGGAAATGAATCGCTTTTTTTTATTGCAGATTTACATTCCTTTACCACCATAAAAGATCCACAGCTGAGGGCAGAAAATACAAGAGCCGTAGCAGCCGCATGGCTTGCCTTTGGATTTGATGTGGAGAAAAATCTCCTGTATAGACAAAGCCAGATTCCGGAAGTATGTGAGCTTGCGTGGTATCTGAGTTGCCTCACTCCTTTCCCCATGTTGGCCAATGCACACTCCTTCAAGGACAAATCCGACAGGCTATCTGATGTTAACGCTGGTCTTTTTACCTATCCAGTTCTGATGACTGCTGATATCATTCTCTACAATGCCAATTTTGTTCCGGTAGGCAAAGATCAAAAGCAACATTTGGAAATGGCTCGCGACATTGCTTCAGCCTTCAATAATCAATTCGGGGAAACCTTTGTGGTGCCTGAAGCCAAGATTGAAGAAAGCGTGATGACTATTCCTGGCACTGATGGACAGAAGATGAGCAAATCGTATGGAAACATCATTGACATTTTTGTTTCTGACAAAGAACTAAAAAAACAAATTGGGTTAATTGTTACTGACAGTACTCCTCTTGAAGCACCTAAGAATCCGGACACTGACAATGTTTTTGCTATTTATAAGTTGATTGCCTTGCCTGAGCAAACCGAATTGCTGCGCCAAAAATACCTTGCCGGGAATTTTGGATATGGTCATGCTAAACAGAAACTATTGGACTTGATTATTACCAAGTACCCAAAGGAAAGAGAGACTTTCAATTACTACATGAACAATCCTGCAGAACTCGAGAACAAACTGCAATTGGGAGAATCGAGAGCACGGTTAATTGCAAAAGATGTCTTGGCGAAAGTGAGAAATAAACTTGGGTACTAACATTGGCATTCGGCATAAAGGCATCGGAAATTGACCACCAATGCCTAATTTCCCAATGCCTGATTTAGGCCGTCCAAACAACTTGTTGATTATCTGCACCGACATTCAAGATAATACGAAGGGGCTTAGGAACAATTACCAATTTTGTTTCCTTACCAGGAAATTTATCTACTTCAACAAAAACACCCTCTGTGCTAGCAACTGTAAACTCGCTCTTCGCGTTCAGTTGATAAGACTTGGCAACGTAAGCTATCGGAAAAAGTATATCAGTATCTGGGCTAATCTTGTCGTGAACTTCTTGTAAAACTTCCTCCAAATAGTCACCAAACTCCTCGTGAAAATCATCCTCCAGATCATGGAGCTGTTCTTCAAGGTCATCATATTTAGGATTGTTATAGTCAATTTTAACCAACTCATTCCTTTTTTCAACAATCTCCTGAAGTGCTTTGTCCAATGCTTTTAAGTCCATGCTTCAAATTTTTGTCAAGATTATCGAAATGCGGTGGATTTTAAAAACAAAAGATAGAGAATGCTTAAATTTGGGTGATTCAAACGATAGCATAATGGAACAGGACTTTCTTCCTCTTAACGGTACCGACCACATTGAAATGTATGTAGGTAATGCAAAGCAATCAGCACATTTCTATCAACACGCATTCGGTTTTGAGCTGGTGGCCTATGCCGGCCCGGAAACCGGGGTTCGCGACAGAGCCTCCTATGTATTGCAACAGAATAAAATAAGGGTGGTACTTACCTCTGCGTTGCAGGAAGATTCTGAAATTTCACAACATGTGAAAAAACACGGAGACGGGGTTAAAGTACTCGCCCTTTGGGTCGATGATGCCAAAAAATCATTCTATGAAACAACCACGCGAGGGGCTGAACCCTCTCAAGAGCCAAAGACGATAAAAGATGAGTTCGGAGAAGTAGTGATCTCGTCCATTAAAACCTATGGGGAGACACTGCACACGTTCGTGGAACGCAAGAATTACAAAGGCGCTTTCCTGCCAGGATATCAAACAAGAAAAAGTACAATGGAAG
>JANOQK010000191.1:0-13460 GCA_031414855.1 Bacteroidia bacterium
GTCCTCTCGGAATTCAAACGGAGAGAATCTTTTCTAACTTTCCATTGATGAAAATCGAAGACAAGCCGCTCAACATCAAAAGCTGGTCGCCAGAAGACAGGCCACGGGAGAAGTTGTTATTGAAAGGAACCTCGGCCTTGTCAGATGCCGAATTAATTGCTATTCTAATTGGGTCTGGAACAGCGAACTTGAGTGCGGTAGAGGTAGCCAAGAAGATTTTAGTACATGGCGGAAATGGCTTGAATGAGCTCGCCAAGCTTTCGGTAAAAGAATTGATGAAAGTTAAGGGAATTGGGGAAGCCAAAGCCATCACGATTGTAGCTGCGCTAGAGTTAGGAAGAAGACGAAAAGAAACAAGCCTTGATGAGAAGCCTAAAATAAGTAGCTCCAAAGATGCGTTTGATCTATTGAAAGGTGATTTGATGGATTTGCCACATGAAGAGTTTTGGGTGTTGCTTCTCAATCGCGCTAATCGTGTGATTAGAAAGAAAAGAGTAAGTGAAGGTGGAGTCTCCGGTACAGTTGCCGATCCAAAGATAATTTACAAAATGGCATTGGAAGAACTGGCAAGTGGTATCATTGTAGCGCACAATCATCCCTCCGGAAATCTTACGGCCAGTCAGAGCGACATTGACTTAACCAAAAAATTGAAAGAGGCTGGAAAGTTCCTGGAAGTTCAACTCCTCGATCATGTGATTGTGGCAGGCCAGAAATATTTTAGTTTTGCAGATGAAGGACTCGTTTAGCTTCCATTACTAAGTAAGTTGAGAAAGCCTATTTATTTCATTACTGGAGTGTTACTCGTCATAGCCCTTGGCTTTGTTTTATATCCATTTAGAAAAAACCAGGCGACTCCAGCTCTTCATCAAAAACCAGCAATTGAAAAACAAGTTGCAGATCTTGTAGAAGAAAAGTCCTTGACCGCTCAAGTTGATCCCAATCCTTATGTGCAGCAACTTGTACATGATTATGAACAATATATTAGCAAAGCCATTTTAAAGGGCCAGGCACCAGGCGCAGCCGTTGTAATCGTAAGAGACTCTAGTATTATATTTTTGAAAGGATTTGGATTGAAAGAAGCAGGAACGAATGACTCTATGAATGTCAACTCTGTTTTTCGATTGGGTTCTGTTTCAAAATGCTTTGCTGCTGTCCTTACCAGCACACTGGTGAGAGACCAACAAATGAGTTGGGATGATAAGGTCACACGTTTTGTTCCAGAATTTCAATTGAAGAAAAGGGAGAATACGGATAGTCTTTGTATAAGGCATGTATTATCACACACCATTGGTTTACCTTATCATGCCTATACAAGCATGGTGGAGGATGGTGTACCATTGGATACATTATTAATTCATCTAAAGGATCTTGATTTAATCGGCATGCCTGGGAAAGTATACAGCTATCAAAATGTTGGCTATAGCCTGATTGAAAAAGTAATTCAATCAGCCACTGGCAAATCGTATGAAGCGTCTTTAACGGAAAAGCTATTTCAACCTCTGCACATGCGGCATGCATCCGCTTCATATGCTGGAATCATGGGAAACGACAACGTAGCGCTGCCTCATTTTTTTTCTGGGCGTAGATGGCGCACTGCTGCCATATCGCATACGTATTATAATGTCGCACCGGCTGGTGGAGTGAATGCCAGCATTTCAGATATGGGCTTATGGTTGAAGGCGCTATTAGGAACTCGTCAGGATATTTTACCAGACGAAACTATCAACGAAATGCTGACCCCTCAGATAAGGGCGATTTCAAAAAACAGAAATTTTTGGCGTTGGAAAAGATCGAAAGCTTCTTACTATGCAATGGGCTGGCGTGTTCTGACTTTTAAAGATGATACGCTCGATTACCATGGAGGTTATGTAAATGGATATCGAAGTGAAGTGGCTCTTGATCGCAAGAATAAAATGGCCATCTGTGTGCTAGTCAATTCCGCTGGCAATTTATCTGATCAAAGTATACCACAATTCTTTGCCCTGCGCAGCAAATACATTGATCGGATCAATTCCTGGGAGAAGGAGAACAAAGCGTTAGTCGCAAAACAATAATCGGTAATAGAATCATGAAATCATCTCACCTTATTATTCTGATCATACTGGTTGCTGTAGCTGGTTTTGTTTTTTACTCACTCAGCGGAGGAAGCTCTGATGAGGCTTACATCCAAACCATCAAGAAGGAAAGGGAAGAGAAGGATGCCTTCATGCAAGGAGAGGAATCACCTTTTACAGACAGTACTGTTTTTACAGGTCTCAGGTATTTTCCTGGTGACTTAAAGTATCGCATTGTGGCCGACCTTCAACCAATTGAATCGAAGAAAGTGGTAGTGTTGCCAACCAGCGATGGCCTCAAACAGAAGTACCTGGAATATGGTTACGCCACTTTCAATATTGATGGTGTCGATAACAAACTTCTCATATTGGAAGTAATGGATATGGGGCCACAGCGCGGAAAATTATTTTTGGCTTTTGCCGATGCCACCAGTGCAAGCGAAACCTATGGTGCAGGTCGTTACTTGGATGTCAAGAAAGTACCAGGGGCAACCTCCATCACGCTCGATTTCAATCAGGGGTACAACCCTTATTGCGCCTATTCAGACAAGTTCTCTTGTCCCTTTCCTCCGAAGGAGAATATTTTAAAGGTAGCCATTAGCGCGGGCGAAAAGACCTATCACGAATAACTTTCCTCATTAGAAATTAGCTGTTCAATACTGCTGTCTTTTCATTATTTTTGAGACTTACAGTTTATTGAATAATGAAAATTTCCTACAACTGGCTTTCCCAATACATAGACATACCCGAATCAGCAGAAGAGATTGGCAAAACACTCACTTCCACCGGACTGGAAGTTGAAAGTGTTGAGCCTTTTGAAACCATAAAAGGTGGATTAAAAGGGCTTGTGATTGGCGAAGTATTGACCTGTATCAAACATCCCAATGCAGATAAGCTTTCCGTAACAACTGTAAATGTTGGTGGCGATCGACCCTTGAATATTGTATGTGGGGCACCAAACGTTGCGGTCGGTCAACGTGTGGTGGTAGCTACTCCGGGAACCACTGTTCATCCTACTAAAGGCGAACCCTTCGCAATAAAGATTTCAAAAATACGTGGCGAACAATCTGAAGGGATGATCTGTGCAGAAGATGAAATTGGATTGGGCGAAAGTCATGCGGGCATTATGGTTTTGAAGACTGATGTGCCTAATGGAACTTCTGCTGCTGAATTTTTTAAGGTCCAATCGGATTACGTTATCGAAATTGGATTAACACCAAACCGGGCTGATGCTGCTTCACACATCGGTGTGGCGCGCGATATCAAAGCTGCCAAGAAGCGCAATCTCAAGTTACCTTCGGTGGATGGTTTTAAAATTGATTCAGTAAAACTACCGATTCCTGTTACGGTTGAAAATACCGAAGCTTGTCCGCGTTACTCTGCAGTTACAATCTCTGATGTTGTCATTAAAGAATCACCAGATTGGTTAAAGAACAGACTTAAATCAATTGGCCTTTCTCCTATCAATAACATAGTCGACATCACCAATTTTGTTTTACATGAAACAGGGCAGCCCCTTCATGCATTTGATGCCGATCAAATAACGGGAAAGAAAGTAATCGTAAAGACACTTCCTGCGGGCACAAAATTCCAAACACTAGATGCGAAGGAAAGAACTCTTTCTGCCAACGATCTGATGATTTGTGACGCTGATAGCAATGGGATGTGTATCGGTGGAGTTTTTGGTGGCATCAAATCAGGCATTTCAACTGGAACCACATCAATCTTTCTGGAGAGCGCATGTTTCTCACCATTGTACATTCGCAGAACCGGAATGTACCACGGATTAAAAACCGATGCATCATTCCGCTTTGAACGCGGCACTGATCCAAATATGACGGTCTACGCTTTGAAGCGTGCTGCATTATTAATCAAAGAAATCGCAGGCGGCACTATCTCATCTGAAATTGTGGATGTTTATCCCATCAAGATTGAAAATAGAAGTATAGAAGTTAAGGACAAGAATGTCACCCGCCTTATCGGAAAAGCACTTCAGCGTGAAGAGACATTCTCCATTTTAGAAAGCCTTGATATCAAAGTCCTTGATAAGAAGGATGACAGATTCATGGTTTCCGTTCCGCTTTATCGAGTGGATGTGATGCAAGAAGCTGATGTCGTGGAGGAAATTCTGCGCATCTACGGATTCAATAACATTGAGCTTTCGGAAATTGCCGGAACAGATTATCTGGCCAGTTTTCCAGAAAAGGATATTGACAAGTATAAAAAGTCAGTTTGTGAAATGCTGGTGGCGAATGGATTTTATGAAATTCTTACGAATTCACTGACGAATGCAGATTATCAGCAGAAGCATAAACTAAGCTTTGCCGGTGAGCCTGTTGAAATATTAAATAAACTAAGTGAAGAGCAAGGCATATTACGCCAAACTATGCTCTTCACCGGATTGGAAGTTTGCTCTTACAACATCAACCGCAAGCAGAAAGACCTAAAACTGTTTGAATTCGGAAAAATCTATTGGAAAGTCCTTACAGACGAGGCCCAAAACAAATACCACGAGGAAGAAAGGTTAGCGATCTACATCACCGGAAGTTTTGAAACCGAAAACTGGCAAAGCAAAACACGTTCCGTTACCTATTACGATTTAGCCCAGCAAGTTGCTCATGTGTTACAAAAATCATCCGTGGAAAATATAAAACAGGAACAATTGAATGACCCTTTGTTCGACTACGGCATGAAGATAGTAAAGGGTACTAAGGAAATTGGTAAAGTGGGAAAGGTGAAAACTGCTTTAGCAAAAGATTTTGGCATCAAGCAGGAAATATTTTATGCTGATCTTAACACCTCCTTGCTTTTCAAAGGCGCAAACCCTAAGTTCGTTGTACAAGAAGTAACAAAATTCCCTGAAGTAAGACGTGACTTATCGCTTGTATTGGATAAGCAAGTTACGTTTGCTGAAATAAAGGAACTAGTACTAGCGACCGAGAAGCGGTTGATCAAAGACATTATAGCATTTGACGTTTACGAAGGCGATAAAATTCCAGAAGGCAAAAAAGCCTACGCACTGGGCTTTACATTGCTAGATGAAACCAAAACACTGACAGACGAGGAGATTGATAAAACGATGGCCCGGTTAATGGGAGCATTTGAGGGGAAAATGGGTGCTTTAATACGGAAGTAGAATCTTGAACTTTCATTTTGAATTAATATCATGGACCAGGAAGCATTAAAATCGAACCTCAACGGCTTAGAACGCAAAATTTTGGTATTGCTCAATGATCACAAAACGGTTAAAGATGAGATGCGGGGGTTGAAACTGGAGAACCATGAATTGAAAAACGACCTAAAGAAAAGGGACGAGCAATTGCACAATTTTAAAAATCAGATTAAAATCACTAAGATTGTAGACCATATAAACCCGGAAGACGGAAGTGTTTCGGAGTTGAAAAGGAAAGTAGACGAGTATATCCGAGAAATCGATAAGTGCATAGCTCACTTGAGCAGATAACCCGGTTTAAGTTGATGGAAGAATTATCCGTAAAAATAAAGATTGCTGACCGCGAATATCCGATGAAGGTAAAACGCAAGGAAGAAGAGAAGGTACGGGCTGCAGGAAAAATCATCAATGAAAAAATCAAACATTATCGGGAACAATTCGGCATTGACGACAAGCAGGATCTGTTGGCAATGGTAGCATTCGATTGCCTGGTTGATAAAATGGCAGATGATGAAAATCTCCAGGTAATCGACCAAACCGTGGTGGAAAAGGTGAATCACCTTAACCATTTGGTTTCGCAAGCGCTCTGATCTTCTATTCTTTTCTCTCCTTCTTCAAAATTCGTTGTCCGTTTATTGTTGTTCGTTTTTCGCAAATGCGATAGACCAACAGACAGAGACAGACATTCTCACAGTGAGCGGGTGTATGCGACACCTTAAATTTTTTCAACTATGGAAATAACCATCATCGCGCTGATTGCCTCTGTGGCTACCATCGCGCTAAGTTTTCTGATTGGCAGCTTGCTCTACAAGCGAAAAATAAAAAAGAACGAACAGAATGCTGGTGAGAAGGCCAAACTCATCATTAAAGCGGCTGAACTGGAGGCTGAAAACATTAAGAAAGACAAAATCATCGAAGCAAAAGAGAAGCTGCTTAAAATGAAGCAGGAATTTGAGGACGAGGCTAATCGCAAGAAAAACCAGATCATCAGCAACGAACAAAAAATCAAACAACGTGAAGCTCAGATCTCAAAAGAACTAGAAACCCTGAAAAGGAAAGAAGGAGAAGTAGATGAAGAGCGTCAAAGCCTTGCCCAGCAACATGAGCTTGTGAAAAAACGCAAAGAAGAACTTGACAAATTCAATGCTCAGAAGGTAGCTGTGCTTGAAGGCATCTCCAAGTTATCTGCAGACCAAGCCAGGGATCAATTAGTAGAGTCGATGAAGGAAGAGGCCAACACAAAGGCAAGTTCCTACATCAAAGACATCATGGAACAAGCCAAGCTTTCGGCTACCAAAGAAGCTAAGAAAATTGTGGTGGAAACTATTCAGCGTACGGCAACAGAACATGCTGTCGAAAACTGCGTTTCTATTTTTAATATAGAAAGTGACGACATCAAAGGAAAGATCATTGGACGGGAAGGAAGAAACATTCGTGCTCTTGAAGCTGCAACAGGAGTTGAGATCATTGTGGATGATACACCGGAAGCAATCATCATTTCAGGATTTGATCCAGTAAGAAGAGAAATTGCCAGATTGTCTTTGCATAGACTTGTTCAAGATGGTCGTATTCACCCTGCCCGAATTGAAGAGATTGTAGCCAAGACCACTAAAAACATTGACGATGAAATTGTTGAGATTGGTGAACGCACGGTGATTGATCTTGGTATTCACGGCCTTGCACCAGAATTGATTAAGATGGTAGGACGCATGCGCTATCGTTCGTCTTACGGACAAAACTTATTGCAACACTCGCGTGAAGTAGCAAATCTTTGCGCCATCATGGCGGCAGAACTTGGCTTGAATGTGAAACAAGCAAAACGCGCTGGCCTCCTTCACGACATTGGAAAAGTATGGCACGAAGAACTGGAAAAGCCCCATGCTATTGTGGGCATGGAGTTAGCTCAGAAATACAAAGAGCATCCAATCATTTGTAATGCTATTGGTGCTCACCATGATGAGATTGAGATGACAAGCATCATTTCGCCTATCGTTCAATCGTGCGATGCAATTTCCGGTGCGAGACCTGGAGCGAGACGTGAAGTAATGGAGCAATACATAAAACGTCTCAAAGATTTAGAAGCTGTAGGATTGAGTTTCGAAGGAGTTGAGAAGTGCTATGCGATACAGGCAGGGCGCGAATTGCGCGTGATGGTAGATGCCGAGAAAGCATCTGATGAGCGTGCCTCACAATTGAGCTTTGATATTTCGCAAAAGATTGAAAAGGATATGCAATATCCTGGTCAGATTAAAGTCACGGTCATCCGAGAGATGCGAAGTGTGGCCTACGCGAAATAGGAGCCAAACAACTGAAATAAAGGAATAGTAAAAGAAGCTCTTTAGGGCTTCTTTTTTTATTTTACTTACACCCTTAACGAGCTGACCTTCTCAAAAACTGCCTTACAGTTGATAGTTCAATCCTCCATATTGGTCGATATTTTCTCGCGAATCCTATAAAATTATCTGAATGGTGATACTTTATTTATATGAATAGGTATTTTTAGGAGTGGGTAAATAAAAATAAGTTGGGTTAAATGTTTGGTACAAAATTTTTCAGCATCTCTTTCTTCGCATGTATCGCCCCCATCGTAGTAGTTGCTCAGCTAACGCCACCCGACACTCTTTTTGTGAAGGCTGCAGTTGAGCAAGCCAAAGAGGTTTACGATCTCTCTACCCAACATTACTCCCATCTTTATAATGGAAAAGAGTATATAGCTTTCAAAAAGAAAATGCCAGAAGTAGGAACTCCCTTTTTCCAGTCTGAGGAATGGGAAGAAGGAAAGGTATTCTATGAAGGAGAATTATATGAGAAAGTGAGCATGCGTTATGATCTGTTGCAAGAGAAATTGGTAATTGAACACAAAGGCCAAGGGGAGATTGAGTTGATTAGCGAGCTAATAAAATACTTTGTTATCGCGGGACACACCTTTGCAAGACTAGACGATAAGATGGGTAACAAAACCTCTCCCAATCCAGGGTTTTATGATGAACTCTATAGTAACACCTCTAAGGTTTATGCGAAACGATTGAAAGTGACAGAGGAAAGAATAGAAACACAAGTGAGCATTATCCTCACCTTTAAAGAAAAGAATAGCTATTATATTCTCAAAAATGGTAGCTATTATTCTGTTAGCAATAAATCATCTGCACTGAAAGTTTTTGGCGATCAAAAAAGTGCAATACGGAAATTTATCTCTAAAAATAAAATCAATTTCCGGAATAATCGTGAATCAGCCCTTGTCAAAATAGCCGGATACTATGATGAAATCAGTCACTGACATGCCGGCTATCAAAAATATCGTACTTCTATTTCTTTTCGGGCTTTACTCAGTTCATTGTATTGCCCAGGATGACAAACCATTGAGTGGCGATTTCAAAAATTTAAGATTTGATGAATTTGTTATTCAGATTGAAAAAAATACAGATTATCACTTTTACTACAACCCAGCGTGGACAGATAGCCTGACAGTAAACTTATCTGTTATTAGAAAGACTGTTCCGGATATTCTGGACGAAATTTTTCAGAGTACAGATTTGCGCTATGCCGTTGATAAAAATCACGTCATCTACATTTCGTTGGGGCAATCGTTGATGACTGATTTACCATTCGACTTCTTTGGCGAGGGTGAGCAGGGCACCCGAAAAAATAACGAGCAGGAATATTCTCCTTACGAGGAAATAGAAAAGACAAAAGAAGAAAAATTATATACCATTGGTTTTAAGAACGCCAACTCAAAAACTACCGCTAACATTGCAGGCTATATTCGCAATGCCAAATCTGGCGAAGGCGTAATTGGTGCATCCGTATTTATTGAAAACCCTTTGGTTGGAGTTGCTTCAGATCAGTTCGGGTATTTTTCAATCACCCTTCCAAAAGGCAGACATGAGTTAATTATCAAAAGTTTGGAAATGAAGAGTTCCAAACGTCAGGTGATGCTTTATTCCGATGGCAAACTGGACATCGAACTGATTGAAGATATAACGCCACTTAAAGAAGTTGTTGTAGAATCCGAACGCGATGCGCAAGTGTTAGGCCTGCAGATGGGATTAGAAAAACTGGACATCAAAACGATGAAACAAATTCCGGTAGCGCTTGGCGAAGTGGACATCTTCAAAGCCATACTCACACTCCCTGGAGTACAATCGGTAGGTGAAGGGACTGTGGGGTTGAATATTCGAGGTGGGGCATCCAACCAGAATTTGATTTTGTACAATGACGCAACTATTTTCAATCCTTCCCATTTATTCGGTTTTTTCTCCGCCTTCAATCCAGACATACTAAAAAATGTTGAGTTATATAAAAGCGGAATTCCCGCAGAATATGGTGGACGATTGTCTGCCGTGCTAGATGTAAATACTCGTGAAGGCAATAAACGAAAATTTACAGGCTCAGGTGGTATTAGCCCTGTAACAGGAAGATTCTCACTTGAAGGACCCATCTTCAAAGACAAAACTTCATTCTTGATTGCAGGTCGATCAACGTATTCGGATTGGCTTCTCACTCAAATTCCTTCTGCTACTTTAAATAATAGTAAAGCTTCATTCTATGATCTGAACCTGGCCATCAGCCATCAGATGAATGATAAAAATAATTTCTATGCTTCAGGGTACATCAGTAAGGATGGATTCAGGCTTGGCAGTGATACAACCTACAAATACGCCAATCAAAATGCTTCCGTAAAATGGAAGCATGTTTTTGGAAATAAGTTTTACGGTATTCTCACTGGAAGTTACAGCGGGTATGATTACAGTGTTACCAGTGAAGAAAATCCCGTCAACGCCTTCCAATTGGCATATTCTGTGCAACAGGCTAATCTCAAAGCGGACTTCAATTATTTTCTTAATTCAAAACACACCATAAATTTTGGAGCATCTAGCATCTACTACAAATTAGCGCCCGGAGACTTACAGCCAAATGGGTCAGAGTCCCTTGTCGTATCCAATGTATTACAAAAAGAGCAAGGACAAGAGAGCGCCATCTATATTGGAGACAACTTTGAAATCAACCCGAGGTTATCAATTTATGCGGGCTTGCGATATTCACTATTCCAAAATCTGGGACCAAAAGATGTATATACCTATAACCCGGATGAGCCGAAAAACGAAAACAATATTCTAGATACCGTTCAATACGAGGCTGGCAAAAAAGTAGCTTCCTATCAGGGACCTGAGTATCGATTCTCGGTTCGATATACCTTGTCAGACAATAGTTCAATTAAGTTTGGCTACAACAAAATGCGCCAGTACTTGCAAATGCTATCCAACACGGCCGCTATCTCTCCTACTGATATTTGGAAGTTAAGTGACTCGTATATTAAACCGCAGATTGGAGACCAATATTCAATAGGCTACTATAAAAATTTAAAATCAATGTTCGAGACCTCTGCTGAGGTATATTATAAAACCATGGAAAACTTTCTGGACTTCAAGGGTGGAGCTAAATTAATTCTCAATCGCCACATTGAAACAGATGTTGTGAATGCCACTGGCAAAGCCTACGGAGCCGAGTTTATGATTAAAAAACTAAGTGGCAAATTGAATGGTTGGGTAAGCTATACGTACTCTCGTTCTTTATTGCAGGCGAAAGGTGCTACACCATCTGAATCTATTAATCAAGGAAAGTGGTATCCAAGTAATTATGATAAGCCCCATGCTGTCAATTTTATTGGAAATTATAAATTCAGCAGAAGATTCAGCATGTCACTTAATATGACATACAGCACGGGAAGACCTATTACGCTTCCGTTGGCAAAATATGATTTGAACGGAGCCAAACGTTTATACTACTCTGACCGAAATCAATATCGGATTCCTGATTATTTCAGAACTGATTTTGCATTAAACATTGAAGGCAATCATAAGATAAAAAAACTAGCCCATAGTTCCTGGACAATTGCTGTGTATAACCTTACCGGAAGGCAAAATGCTTACTCCGTATATTTCGTCTCACAAAATGGTACCGTGAATGGATATAAACTATCCATTTTTGGTAGTCAGATCCCAACCATTACCTACAACTTTAAATTTTGATGGTGGTGAAAAAGGATCTATTAAAAATGAAGACACTATGGTTGGTCTTTCTGGTTAGTGTAAGCTGTGTTGAACCCTATGAACCACCCACCATCGAAAACGGCATGGGTATCTTGGTCATGGAAGGGTCGATGAATACTGGCGGAAAAAGTAGAATACGACTTACACGCTCTCAAAATCTTTCAGAAACTAAAAAGGTGGCTGTAGAGTTAAAAGCCATTGTTTCGTTTGAAGACGAAGTGGGTACAACCTTTCGATTAACCGAAGAAGGAGGTGGAAATTATTCATTGGCACCACAATCGTTTGATCAAAAAAAACTTTACCGGCTTACTATTAAAACTGCTGACTTAAGGGAATATGCATCAGCGTTTGTTCCCATCGTAAAAACTCCTTCCATTGACAGTTTAACATGGAAGGTTACCTCTGATAATGGAGTGCAATTATACATTAGCACGCATGATGCAAGCAATAATACGCGATATTTCCGCTGGGATTATGAAGAGACATGGAGCTACGTGTCCGCTTTCAATTCACGATTTACATGGCTAAACGGCAAGCCCGTTCTTCGCAGTGATAATATTTACAACTGCTATCGAACACAACCATCCGGAAAAATCGTGGTGGAATCAACAGCAAATTTAGATCAAGCGTTAATCAGTAAATTTCAATTGCTTTACCTTGGGCAGCGATCTGAAAAAATTCGATTCAAGTACAGTATACTTGTTAAACAATTTGGCTTGACGAAAGAAGCCTATGAATATTGGCTGCAACTTCAAAACAACACCGAAAGCCTTGGTACATTGTTTGATCCGCAACCCTCTCAACTAACTGGGAATATCGTTAGCTTAACAGGTGCTTCCGAACCCATCATTGGATACTTTACTGCCGAATCAGTTGCAGAACAAAGAATTTTTATTAGCTCCGATGTTCTGCCAAGAGCCAGTACCTACATCACTCCTTTTGATGGATGCACCGCGGATACGTTGACCGTACAGACAATAACGCTGTTACGAGCAAAAGATCTTCCCAATATTATCCTACTTGAATCCCTGCCATCGGGGCCAGGCGCTATTACCGCATACTCTTCCTCCACTTCTGCATGCGCAGATTGTCGGTCAGTTGGAGGAACAACTACTAAACCAGATTTTTGGCAGTGAAAAAGACTAGGTCTATATGCATTTTAATGACTTGCCAAATTATTTGGGCATTGGTCTTACTCTTCAACTGCTCCTTGGCCAACGCCCAAAAGAGTGATTGGGATAGCTTGACTGCGATGTTTGTAGCCTACCGGAACAACACACTTCAAGAAAAAATATTTACACATCTGGACCGAACATTTTATGTGGCTGGTGAAAGCATGTGGTTCAAAGTATACTATGTTGACGGTTATTTTCATAGACCGCTAGATGTGAGTAAAGTTGCCTATCTTGAAATTATAGATAAGGACGACAAAGCTGTCCTTCAAACAAAAGTAAGCCTGCAAAATGGTGAAGGCAATGGCCAACTCCTTCTTCCCGTCTCTCTGAATTCAGGGAATTACTATGTGCGAGTTTATACTACCTGGATGAAAAATTTTAGTCCAGAGTTTTATTTCCACCAACCTATCACTATTATTAATACGGTAAGAAAAACTGAAGTACCAGTAAAGACTGCTGTCCCAGAGTATGACATTCAATTCTTCCCGGAAGGAGGGTACTTGGTGGATGGTATTCTGAGTAAGGTTGCCTTTCGTATTGTTGATAAATCGGGTATCGGAAAAGACATAACGGGAGCCATTCTCAATCATCTTGCGGATACCGTAGCATTGCTTAAGCCATTAAAATTTGGCCTTGGAAACTTTCTCATTCTACCATCCATTTTAGAGCACTACAAAGTTATTATCAATGGCAAACAGGCTGTTGCTAACATTTCCTTTCCTCAGGTTCAACCTAAGGGATATACGTTGAAGGTTATTGACACGCTAACCAACCAATTAAAAGTTACAATCCAGACCAAAGGAATTAACACCAGACAAGATATTTTTCTATTAGTGCACTCCAGACAGATTATTAAAATAGCAGAAGTAAAATCACTCGCTAATGGAACCACTAGTTTCCTCTTGGATAAAGAAGTTCTGGAAGAGGGTATTTCACACATCACCCTATTCGATGAAGCCAAGCAGCCAGTGTGTGAACGGCTTTACTTTAAGTTGCCTCAGAATAAAAT
>JANOQK010000192.1:0-4599 GCA_031414855.1 Bacteroidia bacterium
CTGGATTCAGCGTTGATCAATCTGGGTTTCGAAAGAATCGATGATCGCAAGGCACGTCTTATTGAGTCAATCAAGAATAAGATCATTCAGGTAATTCATCATTCCGAAAAGGTTGACCTTAAAGTTAATTGGTCAACACTTATGTCTGAGGAAATGCATTATGAATACAACTATCTAAGCAACCTTTTTTCAAGCGTTGAAGGTGTTACACTCGAACAGTTTATCATCAAGCAAAAAATAGAAAAGGTTAAAGAATTACTTTTTTATGACGAGTTGAATTTAAGCGAGATCGCTGACAAGCTTGGTTATAGCAGTGTGGCCCACCTTTCAGGCCAGTTCAAAAAGGTTACCGGATTCACACCATCAGAGATGAAGAAGTCACGCGATATTGATCAAAACAGAAAACCTCTCGATTCGGTTTCTTGAAACTCTGTAAACCTTACCGGTAATTTTATAACATTAAATCATCTCACTATCGTGTACTTTGATATGTAAAATCAAAGCTTATGGCATCCGAGATACTAATAAAAGGAATGGTTTGCGAAAGATGTATATCTGTCATCAAAGAAGGGATCATAAATCTCGGTTACGAAGTAAATAAGGTAGGCCTCGGCAAACTGTCGTTAAAATCAGACGTTGATAAGGAAGGTTATAGTGGCATTGCGCATTTTCTCAGCGAGAACGGTTTTGAAATGATTTCAAATCGTCAGGTAAGAATTGTGAACCAGACGAAAGAATTGATCAGCGAAGTATTTGGTCGAAATGTAAACTATGATGGAAAGCTAAAGTTTTCGTCACTTCTCTCGGAAACGCTGCACATGAATTACGACTCCATCAGTGAGTTATTTACTAAGCTTGAAGGGACCACTCTAGAAAAGTATATCATCACGAAACGCCTGGAGAAAGTTAAGGAGCTTCTGGTTTACACTGAATTTACCCTAACGAAAATCGCGTACACAACCGGCTTTAGTAGTATCAATCACCTTTCCCGTCAGTTCAAAGAATTAACAGGTCTTTCTCCTTCGCATTTCAGGGAAGTGAGATCTTCAAAGCTAAAGTTGGCTGGCCAGTGAACAACAATCTTTAAATCATATAAACCTTACCCCGAAAAGCGCAAATCAAGGCTTGACCCATACGCGTTAATTGCGTTATGATTACAAAGATTTGTAAAACAATGATTGCAGCAGGAGGTGTAACTGCCATGCTCACTATTTCATACTGCCTCAATTTACCGATTGATTTGAAATCCATAAGCGTCTATTTGAAAGCAAGGATGCATATCGGTTAAATACTGCCAGCAATCTGCAAAGCAGGAATCATATAAATGAAAGAAGCTAAAGTGCAAAATAAAAAGAAGTCCCAAAGTGTAGTATTGTAGAACCTAAATGCAAATCAAAATGTCACTAATTGAAAAAGAAGTTAAAAAAACCGCCAACGGCCAATATAGAAAAGAGACTTTCCCGGTTCTTGAAATGACGTGTGCTGCGTGCGCTATAAGCGTTGAGTCAATGTTGAATTCTACAGCCGGGGTAAAAGATGCCAGCGTGAATTATGCCAATCAAAGGGTATCAGTTGAATATGATATAGAGCAAATCAAACCGGTAGACCTGCAAAATTCTGTGCGTTCAATCGGCTACGATCTAGTTGTTGATGTTGAAGATCCACAGGCCGTTCAGGAAGAGGCGCAGCGCACGCATTATGAAACCGTGAAGAAGAGCACAATCTGGTCTTCCATTCTATCTTTTCCTGTAGTCGTTATTGGGATGTTCTTTATGGATATTCCCTATGGAAATTATATTTCGATGACGCTAACTGTCCCCGTTGTGTTCTACTTCGGTCGTAATTTCTTTGTCAATGCCTGGAAGCAGGCGAAGCATGGAAAAGCAAACATGGACACACTTGTTGCGCTGTCAACTGGAATAGCTTTCGCATTCAGTGTCTTCAATACTTTTTTTCCCGAATTCTGGCATGCGAGAGGGTTACACGCGCACGTCTATTACGAAGCGACTGCTGTTGTGATTGCTTTCATTTCTCTTGGGAAACTTCTTGAGGAAAAAGCTAAATCCAATACCTCGTCAGCAATAAAGAAATTGATAGGACTTCAACCTAAAACGGTCAGAGCAATCATTGAGGGTGTTGAACAGGAAATTCCAATCGCAGTTGTTAAAGTAGGGTACAAAATTCTTGTAAGACCGGGTGAAAAGATTCCGGTTGATGGCGTAGTTGTCGGTGGTTCTTCCTATGTGGATGAAAGTATGATCTCAGGTGAACCAGTACCTGTGGAAAAGAAAGCTGATGAAAAGGTGTTCGCAGGAACAATCAATCAAAAAGGAAGTTTTCAGTTTGAAGCGCAAAAAGTCGGTGGCGATACAATTCTTGCACAGATCATCAAGATGGTACAGCAAGCGCAGGGAAGTAAAGCACCAGTACAAAAGCTTGTTGATAAAATCGCAGGGATCTTCGTACCGATCGTCATCGGGATCGCCATCGTAACATTTATTACATGGATGTTGATTGGTGGTGATAATGCGTTTACTCATGCATTATTCACTTCCGTAACGGTGTTGGTGATTGCGTGTCCTTGTGCTCTTGGACTTGCAACGCCAACTGCCATCATGGTTGGTGTTGGTAAGGGCGCTGAGAATAACATTCTGATCAAAGATGCGGAAAGCCTTGAACTTGTACATAAAGTAAATGCGATCATCCTTGACAAGACAGGAACAATAACTGAAGGCAAACCAGTAGTTACAGACTTGGTATGGAAGATCAATGATCCAAAAGAAAAACAAATACTCCTCGCTCTCGAAAGTCTATCTGAACATCCATTGGCGGAAGCTGTTGTAAACAAGCTGAAAACAGAATCAATCAAGTCCATAGAACTTGACTCGTTTGAAAGTATCACGGCCAGAGGCGTGAAGGGCGTTCTCGATCAGAAAATCTATTATATCGGAAATAGAAAATTGCTTCACGAAAACCACATTACACTTTCAATTGAATTGTCAGAGCTTGCATCGAGACTTCAGTCTGAAGCAAAAACGGTAGTGTACTTTTCCGACAACCTTAATGCGCTTGCAGTGATTGCTATTGCAGACAAAATTAAATCCACATCTAAAGCCGCGATCAGTTCGCTTCAAAAGAAGGGCATCGATGTATACATGCTGACCGGGGATAATGAACAAACTGCGAAAGCTGTTGCAAGCCAAGTGGGAATCAAACATTATAGGGCAGAAGTATTGCCTTCGGATAAGGCTGAATTCGTGAAAGAACTTCAGGCCAAAGGCAAAGTCGTTGCCATGGTTGGTGATGGAATCAACGACTCACACGCGTTGGCTCAAGCTGATATCAGCATAGCAATGGGTAAAGGTTCTGACATTGCCATGGACGTGGCCAAGATGACATTGATAACTTCAGACCTTCAGTCCATTCCAAAAGCGTTAAACCTTTCTTCAAAGACTGTGATGGGAATAAAACAAAATCTATTCTGGGCATTCATCTACAACCTGATTGGTATTCCACTCGCTGCCGGAGTACTTTATCCCGTTAACGGTTTCTTACTCGATCCCATGATCGCAGGGGCCGCGATGGCGTTGAGCTCAGTAAGTGTAGTTGGAAATAGTTTGAGACTAAAGGCCGCAAAGATTTAGTTGACAAGAAGATTTTTTTAGATCGGAGTCTGATAGTATCAGGCTCTTTTTTTTTGCAGTAAACTTTGTAAACCCTACCTGCTTAAATACAAATCAGGCAAACCGACTCGCCCGTTCTTTAGATCATAATGAAAACCAATTATGATCATGAACAAATTAAATAGTTATCTCGGAGTCATTGGCCTTAGTATAGCGTTGGTCAGCTGCGGTACACAAGCAGCAGACAACACTAGTCAACCCTCCACGTCATCCAGTAAACTTCCCGTTGACGCGCGGGTTGTAAGGGCTTCCCGGCTAGTTCAGGAAGAAAGTGTTGCAGGTTCAGTTCTTGCAAACAAAGAAGTTATCATAGCAAGTGAAGTATCAAAGAAGGTTCGTTCAATTCATTTTATGGAGGGTAGCCACGTCAGCAAAGGTCAACTCCTTTATAAACTTGAGGACAATGAGATCAAAGCAAGGCTGAAACAGGTTCAGGCCGAAGTGGCTTTGGCAGAACTCACCGAATCCAGATTGCGACAGCTTTTAAAGAGTGAATCCGTGAGGCAAGAAGAATATGATGTGGCTCACACGAAACTTCAATCGCTGCAAGCGGCTGAGGAGCTGCTTCAGATTGAACTTGAAAAAACAACTATCACAGCTCCGTTCTCTGGAGTAGTTGGAATAACAAAAGTGGAAGTGGGATCGCTTGTGAGTCCAGGACAATCATTGGCCACCTTGCAAGAGCAGGAAAAGGTAAAAATCCAATTCAGTGTAACAGAGAAGTATTTGCAACACATAAAGGTTGGAAAACAAATTACATTCTCTGTGTCTGGTGAAACCCAAAGGCTGGCTGCACGAATTTCTGCAACCGAATCAGGCATCGACAATCAAAGCCGCGCGATCACCGTACATGCTGTCCGGGGAAATACTAATGGCAAACTAACACCCGGCATGTCATCCAGAGTTTATTTTTCCA
>JANOQK010000193.1:0-9833 GCA_031414855.1 Bacteroidia bacterium
GAGAGAGATAGAACTCATCTGATAAAAATTCTAAGCCATTAATCAACATTTTAAGTTTTGCCTTTGCTAAGGTATCAGGTGGTTTCAATTTAAATGCAGTTTGGAGATTTAGTTTCTCTCCCCAACTGGAATTAAAAACCGCCTTTAACTGCAAGGATAGTCTTGGACTGTACTGGAATAAAATAAGTAATGCAACGAGTTATGATGTATTTGCATTGGGCACTCAGTACCTTGAACCGATTCTATCTACTAACGATACGTTGATCGCTCTTAATAAACCTGCGCCAACATATTTTGCCGTAGTACCTAAATTGAATCAAACGAGCGGAATTAAGAGTGGCACAATTGACTATAGCAAGCAGGACACGTATTGCTATTTTAATTTCTTCAGTGCTAATCGAATAGGCTCTTCCGAAATTGAAATTCAGTTGTCGCTCAGTTCGTTTTATAATGTTGATCAAATTACTATACTAAAAATAGTAAATGGAAGAGAGACTCTCTTTAGTACGATTTTAACAGATGAGTTAGATTATACGGTTACCGATTTAATAAAGGAAAGCGGAATTTATACCTATCAAGCAAAGATTAGTTTCAACAATAACTCCACTCTCCTTTCCGATCCTGCAGAGGTAATCATTGAAAGTCTTGGTAAAGCTATTCTTTGGCCAAATCCGGTAACATCGGCTGACTACCTTAACATTATTTCTGAAGGCAATGTCACCTTTCAGATTCTAAATCAGGTTGGGCAAATTGTCTATGACAAGGAGCTTACTTTATTGAAGAATGAATTGGATATTGACTTGCTTCCAGCAGGGCTTTATTTTTATCAACTAATAATTGGTAAAATCGTAAAAGATACCGGTAAGATCATAAAACTCTAAATGCGCTTGCCCTCTCCATCCAGTGTGGGGTTAGTTACTGTGGACAGTCATGATGCCAAATTCCTAAAGTTAATTTCCTCTTATTTTATCTCCCTCATTTGGTTAAATCTGGTAAAAGACAATCTTTCTGTTCGGAAACAGTTGAGTAAATAGCATAGATAATAGGGCATCGACAAAATAATCTATCCTACCAAATTGATAGACTAAACTTATATCTTTACAACTTAATTGTCACTGAATGGAAATTCTTTATAAACCGTGGCCCTGGTATGTAGCTGGACCGCTTATTGGTCTTACAGTCCCTCTGCTCCTATTGATAGGCAACAAGCCATTTGGCATCTCTTCTACCCTACGCCAAATATGTGCAGCCTGCTTTCCTGCCAACATCGATTATCTGAAATTTGATTGGAAGAAAGAAAGCTGGAATCTCTTTTTTGTTGGAGGAGTATTAATTGGTGGATACTTGGCAGGGAATTTATTTGGAAACCCTGAACAAGTTGCAGTTAGTTCAAGTGCAGCAGTCACAATGAGCAATTGGGGAGTTGTTTCATTTGATGGTCAGATGCCCGAAAGTCTTTTCAATTTTTCAAATCTAGTGTCGGTCAAAGGATTTTTACTGATTATAGTCGGTGGATTTTTAGTTGGGTTTGGAACACGCTATGCCGGAGGCTGTACTTCCGGCCATGGCATCTTCGGACTTTCAACATTGCAGTGGCCATCGTTAATAGCAACTGCACTTTTTTTCTTAGGAGGTATTATTGTTAGCAATTGGGTACTCCCTTACATACTTCAATTATAGACAAGTGAAAAATATTAAATTTATTTTGGCTGGCATTTTCTTTGGTATAGTCCTAACAAAAGGTGAAGCCATCTCCTGGTATCGTATGCAGGAAATGTTTCATTTTCAAAGCTTTCATATGTTTGGCATTTTTATGACTGCCATACCAGTTGGGGCAATATCTGTCTTGCTTATTAAAAAATACAACATCAAAACATCGGATGGTGAAACCGTTGTTATTCCCGAAAAACCTTACCACAAAGGAATTATATTCGGAAGTTTAATCTTCGGATTTGGTTGGGCATTAACAGGAGCTTGTCCAGGACCACTTTACGCCCAGTTAGGCTCAGGTGTATTGGTAACCATCCTTACAATAGCGGCAGCTTTGTTTGGAACCTGGACGTATGCTTTGTTGAGGGATAAACTTCCTCATTAGAAGACATTAGATGTGGTAATGTTCAGATTAATTCCACGTGTCCATGGAAAAGAAACATCCTAGTGTTATGAGCTTGCAATCTCTCCACTAGGAAGAGTGATGATAAATTTAGATCCATTACCATCTTCACTTTCAATTTCAAACGAACCGTTATTCTTTAAAATAAATTCACTGCTCATGATAAGGCCTAGTCCAGTTCCTTTTTCATTGTTGGTACCCCGAGTTGTAAAATGAACAGTTGGATTAAGTATCTTTTCCAAATTATCTCTAGGAATGCCCAAGCCCGTATCTTCTACTATAATTCTACTTTTCCCATTTTCAGTATTACCCGTAATTGAAATCGCTCCGCCTATTGGTGTGAATTTGATCGCATTTGTTATAAGATTTGTTATCACCGACCTAAGCATGTTTGGATCACAAAACACGGATACTTCACTTGGTATCTTAGTAGTAATGATGATCGTCTTATAACGAGCTGCAATTCTGTTAACAGTCACCACTTCATAGATCAAAGGTTTTAGCAACAAATTTTCTGGCTCAGGATTAATTCCGTGAAGCTGAGCTTTTGACCAGGTAAGCAATTCATCCAACGAATCCTTAAGTTGGCCCACTTGCTTTTCAAGTCCCGCTGCTGCCTTCTTAAACTCCAATTCAGTAAGTTGCCCCCGCTGAAGTAATCCTAAAACAGCTTGCAAAGAACCTATAGGACTGCGCAAGTCGTGAGAAATAATGGAGAATATTTTATCTTTTGTAAAATTGACTTTTTGGATCTCATCATGATCAGCTGAAACCTGTAAGTTTTTAATTTCGATTTCCTCCTGATAAGAGGTGGTTTCCTTCCGCAAGAAGAAAAGCACCAGGAAGAGAACTGAGAAGGCAATACAGATTCGAATAAATATGCCAGCATTAATATTTGTAACTTCTGGGTTGTGCTGTATAATGAAATAGGCGGCTAAAAGATATCCACTGACTTGTAAAAGATAGAATGGAATAATCACTTTCATATCATTAAAAACAATAAACACAAAAGCCGCGCAACCAAAAAAGTAAAGCTCTGAACGAAACGGTTGTGCCAACGTCAGAGAATTGATACTTAAAATGACAAAGCCGATAAGTAAAATAAAGATCCTTGCGGTTGTATGAAATCCTATCTTGTTTAGATAGAGCACTGGCAAACATTGGAGGGCAAAACCTATAGTAAGTATGTTAAAAGATAGGAGTTGCTCGGCAGTCTTTGTGTCGGAGATGAGAAATAGACTATAAAAATAGTAAACGCTTGAGAAAATAGCTGCGATAACAGACATCTGGTTAGAAATTCGCACGCGGCTCATCTCAGAAAAAGGCAGATCCTTGTGAACACCCGAATCAGAAATACTTCTCCATAATTTATTCATTGGCTCAATTTTTTCTGAATTTAACAATTAATTTTAGACATTCTTTCTTATACATAATTCAAACAGATGAGACTCAAAGCCATTCATTTTCTTATTTTTCCTTTCTTTTTTGCTGACAGTTTTTCTCAAACTGTGCCACCTCTAAGCCCCCAATTAAAGGAGTTTGACGCTTATGTGGAGCAAGCCAGAAATAGCTGGCAAGTACCAGGCCTTGCCATTGCCGTAGTGAAAGATGGAAAAGTAATTTTCAAAAAAGGATATGGAGTAAGACAATTGGGTCAACCTGATGTAGTAGATACACAAACACTGTTCGCCTGTGCCTCTACAACTAAGGCCATGACTGCCATTTGCATGGGCATGTTGGTGGATGAAGGAAAAGTAAGTTGGGATGATGCTGTAATTAAACATCTGCCAGATTTCAAACTCTATGATCCGTATGTGACTAGAGAATTAAAAATCAGAGATCTGTTCACACACAATTCCGGAGTGGGCAATGCCGATTTCCTGTGGGACATTATGGACATTTCTTCAGATGAAATACTAGGAAAGATGGCTGAGGTTAAGCCCAGCTATTCATTACGATCAAGTTTTATCTATCAAAATATATTTTACCTCGCGGCTGGCAAGGTCATTGAAAAAGTAAGTAGCCAACCCTGGGAAAAATTTATCGCCTCGCGAATTTTTGAACCATTGGGTATGACACGCACGGTGCCCATGCGTAAAGATGTAAAAGATCCCAACCAAACATCGGCTCACTTTCTAGTTCATAATGCTATCCGTGTGATTGAACTAAGCAGTGCTGATGCTGTTGCTCCTGCTGGCTCCGTATGGTCATGCGCGGATGACATGAGCAAGTGGATGCTGTGCATGCTGGACAGCAGTAAGTATGAAGGTGGAAAAAGATTAGTAACACCCAAGACCTGGATGGAAATGTTTAAACCTCAGGTGGTAACACCAAGTCAGTTCTATCCTACTGCCCAACTTACCAAGCCCAATTGGACAACGTATGGACTTGGATGGTTCCAACAAGATTACAGAGGACATAAAATAAATTTCCATACAGGTAGTCTCTTTGGAGCCACTGCTATTAACGGTCAACTACCAGATGAAAAACTTGGTGTGTATGTATTTGGTAATTATGACCACGCAGAAGTAAGACACTCCTTGATGTTCAAAGCCTTCGATCACTTCGGGCTAGGAGGCACACGAGACTGGAACGCTGAATTCTTAAAACTGTACGGAGGCATTCGTGCACAAAGTGGGAAAGAAGTAAAAGATTTTGAAGCCAAGCGGGTAATAAATACCACTACTACTTTACCTCTTGAACAATATGGAGGAAATTATACTGATCCACTCTTTGGAGAATTAGAAGTTACTATTCAAAACAAAAAACTTTTGATCAACATCAACAACCGTTTGAAAGCTACCCTTGATCATTGGCATTATGATACATTCAGAGGCGAGTATGACAAAGCCTGGAATGGAACCGCCCTTGCCCAGTTTTCATTGAATTCAACTGGTCAATTAGCCAAGATCAACTTTGAGGGAATGGAATTTAAGAAACAGAAATAAAACTTAGAATTAAATGTTTCCTTTTTGGGAACTTCTCCTATTTTCGCATCGTTGTGAAGAGGATTTTAGCTAAAAGTACGCTCCGCTCGTTTTGGGAAAAGCATCCCAGTTGCGAACAGAATCTTAAGACATGGTATAAAACAGCTAAGGATTCGGACTGGAACACACCGAATGAGATCAAAAAAGTCTATGGAACAGCAAGTATTGTATCCAATAGCAGGGTTGTATTTAATATCAGAGGAAATGAATACAGATTGGTAGTTAAATTCAATTTTGAGCGCGGATGGGCTTTCATTCGATTTATTGGCACCCACAAAGAATACGACAAAATAGATGTAACCAAAATTTGATATGTTAAAACCGATAAAGACAAAAAGGGATTACGAGGCAGCTTTAAAAAGGCTGGATAAAATTTTTGATTCTCCCATTAATTCAAAAGAAGGTGATGAAGCCGAGGTGCTTTCTCTTTTAATCGATAGTTATGAAAATGAAAAATATCCTATTGGTGAACCTGATCCAGTGGAGGCAATAAAAATACGAATGGAAGAGATGGGAATGAAAAGGACTGACTTAGTTGGGATAATTGGTGAAAAAGGTAAAGTCTCAGAAATTTTAAATAGAAAAAGAAAGCTGAGTTTGACAATGATAAGAGGCCTCAACAAAAAACTCAATATTCCATCATCCATTCTTATTCAAGACTACAAGCTCACAGTCTAACCAATTTCTATGACGACATCATCTGTCATGGGGTGACCCACACAAGTGAGTACATAACCTTCATCACGCTCAGATTGTGAAAGTCCTTCTTCTTCGTCAAGTTTTACTTTTCCAGATAATGCTTTACCACGGCAGGCCGTACACAAACCGCTTTGGCAACTGAATGGTAAATCGATACCTGCATCGAGCGCTGTTTCCAAAATAGCTCTATCGGGTGGAACCATCACCTTAAACTCTTGACCATCATATCGGATGGTTACTTCACGGGTTTTGTATTCCTCTTTTGCAACAGGTGCTTCTTTCTTTTCTTTATCCAAAACACCCGCGACAAAACTTTCCTTATGAATCTTGTCTTTCGGAATATGAAGTTCTGCCAATAGTGCATCAACGTTCTTCATCATTCCTTCCGGACCACACATCAGGTAGGTAGTTTTATCAATACCCCAATCAGGAATACGTTCCAGCAATTTCTTCAGCATGTCATGGTTTAACAAACCAGAGTAACCTTGCCAATTCATCGGGGCATTATCCAATATATGAATTATATGAAGCCGCCCTTCATCGGATGTCTGCATTTTCTCAAACTCATTTTTGAAGATGATACTATCAATATCACGATTGCAGTAAATAAGAGAACAAATGCTGTCAGGCTCTTGTGAAAGAATACTTTTTATAATAGACATCATGGGTGTGATGCCCGATCCACCCGCAAACAAAATCAGATGGCGCTTATTTTCCTTCTTATACTCCGTAGTGAACTGGCCCATGGGCTCCATTACCTTCAATTTGCTTCCAGCCTTCAAATTATCCGGAAGCCAATTGGATATTAAACCATTATCTACACGTTTGACGGTTACAACTAAATCCTGATCCACGAAAGGTGAAGAGCAAAGTGAATAAGCCCTACGCACTTCTTTACCCTGAACAGGAACTATAAGTGTCAAAAATTGCCCCGACTTATAGCTGATGTTATTCTCTGGCTGTTCAAATGCAATGCTAATGGCATCTTTCGTTTCCTGAATGATCTGCTTTATTTTCAGGTCGTGATAGTGCGGACCATTGCCGCCTGGTTTTTCTGCTTTCTTATCGCTTTTTTTAAATAAACTAAAGGCCATAACCAGAATTTCTAAGTGAGTTACAAAGTTAATACCCCAGACAGCAATTGCCTAATGCCTGATTTATAGATTAAACCAATAGTTAAACTTGATCACCAATGCCCTGTTTTTTGAAGCAAGGTGCTCAGGTAAATAATTTTCGGTGTACACAATAAAAAAGTCCGATGCAGGCTTATATCGCCATTGCAAACGAGCATTAAGGTTTACATTACTATAGCGGTCATTATACTGAACAAAAGTGGTGAGAAATAGTTTATCTGTCAGCGTAAAATCCAATCGTGGACTTAACAATAAGAAGGTTGCACTTCCATAAGCCTCAGGCAGATTAATGTGGCTGTAATCACCCGTCACCGATATGCTTCCAAAAGGCTGAATTCGATATGACATCGTTCCTCCAGCACTTATTCTTTTTCCATTGTAAAATTCACCACCGCTGGTAGTAATCATGTAGGTGAAAAGTTTACGGGTGTCGGATGAATAAATCAATGACACTTCATTCCATTGGTATCGCTCTCCTTTCAGGAATGTCGAATCGCCTTTTGGATATAATACATCAAAGTTTGCCGGTAGTTTTTGAAAAATATTTTTCAAGGAGGCCGTAAACAGTGCTGTATTTCTAAAACTAAATGCCTCTCGTAGAGTAACGGTTCTGTCTGTTAGCGTACCATCAGGAAGGTAATTCGTATCATATGTAAACCCTGGAGAAGTTAATACGAATGGGCCGGATGTATGATAAAATTTATAGTCGAAGATTGTGATACCGCCAATTGTACCAGGGTATACGGCAAGATTTGGAACAAATCCAACTTCGGCATTATAATTCTTACCGAGGCCAACAAATCCGCTCAACACGCTTATTCTACGGGTATTAAATGATGCATATGCACCATATGAATAAGCATCCTTTTCTGAAAAATTATCAAATGAGTGGTGATAGTACGCTTTACCTCCCCACTTATTGTTGGCCGTTAGATAATTAAAATCAATACCGCCAACCCGGTTATAGGTATTTAGTTTTGTAACAGTATCTGATCCATTCCACAACTCCTTGACCAGACTTTTATGATAATACTTAGTGGGATCGTACTCGTCCAATCCAATTGATTCCTTATTGACTAAAAAGACATCAAAATTTGATCTTTCAAAAATCTGCCTCTGCAATACTCCTACTGTATAATTTTGACCTGGCAAACCAAGTGACTTTGTCTCTTTTGTTTGCAAATTCATTAGACCAACACGCCACTTTTGTCCAAGCTTTCCGCTGACTCTTGCTCCATACAAAATAGGAACGCGTTTTAGAAAACCTGAAGAATCAGTTGATAATCCAATCCTTCGTGAAAAAAAAGGTTGGGTAATGGAGGTAAATCCGGGAGCCGAGAAAAGATCGCTATTTTCTAAAAAGAATTGCCTCCGCTCTGGAAACTGAAATTCAAACCGGGTTAGATTGATTACTTGCTTGTCCACCTCTACGGTTGAGAAATCAGGATTTACGGTTAGGTCAAGGTTTAGTGAAGGAGTAATGGCAACCTTGGCATCAAATCCAGCGGTAGCTGTGTTACTCGAAGTTTCATTTTCATTATCTTTTGAAAGAGATGTTACAGCATATGGAATCAAAGAAATATTAGTGCCAGCATGCGGTGCGGGGTTCTGCCACTGCAATTGGCCGTAGAATGCCATTGACGAGGGAAAAAACTGAATTGGTGTGGCTATCCAACTGGAAACTTCGTTTCGTTTAAGATCTTTACGGACAAAGTTTAGATTCCATTTTGACTGTTTATGATTGTATCGAAAAGATTTGAAAGGTATGGCCAATTCCGCAATCCATCCATCATTCATTTTTTTTACGGAGGAGTACCATTTGTTATCCCAATTTGGATTATAACTTTCTTCATCAGTTCCTCCTCTAGACATCATTCCTTCGCGCTGAACTCCATTAGGCGTTAAATTAAAGTAAAACCCATTTGTAAAATCATCGAACGGATCCATGTAAACGCCCACATTATCGTTGAGTCCCCAATCAAAATCTCTTCGAAGGGATTGCACTACGTTAGGTTTATCATCATCATAACACACAAATGAGAGGTAAAAAAAATTATCATCATGGGTAAGTCTCACCTCTGTTTGAAAGGCAGGTGGCAATGAATCCACCGGATAATTAAGGAAGAAATTTGTAGCAACGGCTGCTTCTTTCCAATCTGTCTCGTCCAAAATGCCATCAATGACTATTTTTCCCTTTGCTTTGGTAATGGCCAAGCCCTGGCCTACTTTATTCTTTATTTGAGCAGCAGTCCTTTGGCCTGTCAGGCAGAAAAAAATCAAAACGAAACAACAATAAATCCGATAGCTTTTCATACAGCCCGCAAAAGTAAATAATTGGCCTCAGACCTTAATGCCGTTTAAATAAACCCATTGTCAATATTCTGTTAGATCCGATACAACTAAATTTGAATTTATTCCCATCGAATTTTGAAACGCTGATTGGGGTTTCTACAGTAAACAGAATCCCGAATCCTTTAGTATTTTTACATCTTAATAACTTAATTGTGCAGCTCAACTCTCTTACAGCGATCTCTCCCATAGACGGAAGATATTTTAATACCACTCAATCACTTGCCCCGTACTTTTCAGAATTTGGTCTGATCCGATACCGGGTATTAGTAGAGGTCGAATACTTTATCGCATTGATCGAGTTGCCGCTTAAGCCGCTTGAGAAATTTCCAAAAGACAAAATCACTTCTCTGCGTAATCTGTATAAAAACTTAACCGAGGCAGAGGCGTTAACCGTAAAAGAAATTGAGAAGACTACCAACCATGATGTAAAGGCTATTGAATACTTCATTAAAAAAGAATTTGATAAACTTGACCTGAGAGATTTTAAAGAATTCATTCACTTTGGCCTTACCTCGCAAGACATTAACAACACAGCAACCCCTCTTTTAC
>JANOQK010000194.1:0-3339 GCA_031414855.1 Bacteroidia bacterium
TTCTTGCCTTCCACCATATAACTAAAACCAGGGTTTTACTTAACCTTTTTATTTTGTTATTTATTTAAAAAAAAATTTTAACACGACTCCATTGCCTCGAGTGGTCTATTAGCATGCATCAAAGATCTTCCCAGATTGATCTTAATAGCGGTGCGCAGCGGATCAAGTTCCAATGCTCTTCGGTATAAGGCAATCGCTTCATCCGTCCGGCCCAATGTAAATGAGAGATTGGCCATGCCGTTTATGGTACCCGTGTTGGAGGGATCGAGTGCAAACGCCTTCTTGAAGCCGGCATCTGCACCAGCCCAGTCCCAATCGTATGATGCTTTTATGGTGGCGAGCGCATAATGACCAGTGGCAAGATTTTGATCGAGCGCAATCGCTTTTTCAGCAGCTTCTCGTGCTTTTTGATAGTCTTCAGCTGCGCTACCTTCGCTATAATTGGCTTGCGAGGAATGGGCAAGTGAGAGAGCCGCCCAGAAAATAGCATTGTTATTTTCTAATTCAATAGCTCTGTTATAATATCCAATCGCTTGTGCTATATTTTCCTGACTTCGTTTTGAAAAGAAATATTTCCCCTGAAGGTATAGATTGTAAGCAGTGGAGTTTATGGCGGTGCTATGCACATCTTTTCCCCCCGTCAAACTTATTCTAAGTTGGTCGACTACTTCGTTCGCGATTTCATCTTGAATTTTGAATATGTCGTCCATGGTGCGGTCATAGGTCTTCGACCAGATATGACTTCCGTCACTCACTTGAATGAGTTGGGCGGTTATACGGATTTTATTATTCGATTTCCGTACACTCCCTTCTAAAATGTGTGCTACTCCAAGTTTTTCTCCAATCAACCGGATGTCTTCATTTTTCCCTTTAAAGGAAAACGCAGATGTCCGGGAGATCACTTTTAAATTAGGAATGCGAGCCAGTAGATTCAATAACTCTTCGCTCAGACCATCCGAAAAATATTCCTGATCGTGTTCAGCACTTAAATCCACAAAGGGTAAAACAGCAATAGACCGGTCAACAACTGTTGACTGGTTTGTAAAATTCGTAAATTTATAAGACAGCAACAGGCTCAAAAGAATTAAAGCGAAAATAAAGGCGTACGCAATTTTCTTTTTTGTGAAGGTCTTAGCTGGTGTCTGAGGGGGGTGCATGGACTCAAACGAAACCTTTTCCGATACGGATCCCTTCATTCGTATTCCAACGATAACGCTTTTGATAGTGTTGGCAACTTTATTGATTTGATCGCGATAGAAGGTGTGATTTAAATTTTCCTTGGGCTCATCTTCGCGAGCGCGAAGCGACCTGTTAACACCCGGTGTACTATAAATGAAATCAATTGAGCGCAGGGTTCCACCTAGTTCCTTATCTAATAGCTGAATATCTTGGTGATCGAGTTCATGAATTCTAATGGGAAGAATACGACTGTTTACATTTCCATTTGACAAACGGATGTACATGCCAAATTGATCATTTGTCGCTAATTTATTGAAAGCGCAAAACTCATGTTGCCAGGCGAAACTTTTAGGATCGCAATAAGTTTGTGAAAGTATGGGAATAAAAATCAGGCATTTTACTTTTTGCTCCAGACTCTTGTCTACATGCTGCCCTTCCAGCAGACCATCCTGAGGATTCTCATCAAAATAAATTGTTAACTCTTCTTTAAAAGTGGCAGCAATTTCTTTTTTAAGGTTATCGACAAACTCAGATACCCATTTGTCATACTTGTTATCCTTATGTCGGTAACTGATAAAGATGTCGTATTCAAAATCTGGAATGAGAGAAGACATACTTCAATTGGCATTAAGTTCTGATGCTCCCCGCTTTCGCTGTAGTTTCCAGGGCCAAGCCAGCTTGCTCTTGACGAGGCTGGGCTTTCGTCTTGCTTTTAAAGAGTTAGCCATCTCCGATGGTAGTTGGATATAAAGACTTACCGAAGGCAAATATTCGACTGAGATATACGAGGACATAACCAAATATAGTAATCAGGTCGGGGATTGCATAATCTACTTGGTAATTGTTATTTCATCTAGTACGGTCCCCTTGGCATCCAGTTGTTTCAGGTTTAATTTTTTTTCATCTGTTTCAATCATGGTGAAGGAATGTTTGTCAGAAATTATTTTCACAGTAAAGGGCACCCAGTTTTCCTGAGGTTCGTGTTTCCAAAGGTCGGGCTTGTCACTTAGTTCTTTATCATAAAGGGGAGCACCGCCAGCCCCGGTAACAATGTAAATAATTCCATTAGGTTTTGTTTTAGTGACACCATCAAATTGTTCGTCAAGGGCAAATACTCCATCTATTCTTCCCTCGGGTGAAATCATGTACTGTGTACCATCTTCACTTTTCTTTGGGGTAAACTTCAAGGGCATACTTCTTTGGTAATTGTGTACATGGCCGGTCAACACCAAGTCAACTTTCAGTTCTTCTAATGTTCGGCTAAGAAGCCTCATCTGTTGATCATTGTAATGTGCTTTGCTAGAATTAAATGCCGGGTGATGATAGGCCACTATCTTCCAGTCCGCCTTGCTATATTTCAAGTCATTTTCCAGCCACGCCATAAGCATAGGATCGAGGGGGTTTGCATAGAGATTGGCATCCAGGCAAGCGATATGGACATTTCCATAGTCGTAAGAAAAATTGGTCATGTTTGGAAAGCGTGCACCAACATTTTTCGTAAACGTTTTTACACGCTCAAGATTTCCAGTTGCTTGAACGTTTAACTCTGGTACTGGCGCATTGAGAGGTAAATCGTTGTAATAAAAATAAGCAAGCCCGTCAGGAAACTTGTCAAGATCAGAGCCGCGCACATCGTGGTTTCCAACTACCATATAGAAAGGAATTGAGTTCATAAGCGGTGCCCCTTTTTCAGGACTGGCTTCAGCCGCTATATAATAGGGAAAGAAATTTTTTCTGTATTCACGTTCAAGCCCACTGGTGTAAACATTATCACCAGTCACCAATACAAACTGTGGTTTTTGTTGATAGACTTGATAAGCAATTTGGGCTTGCTGAGGTGTCCCTTGTCCACAGTCTCCAAAGACTGCAAAGCGGGTAGTTGTCTTTTTTGTTCTGGAAAAAAAAGAGTTTTCAGTTAGTGTCGTGCCATTCAAACTTACCCGATAATAATATTCTTCATCGAATTGCAACTTCGCCAGTTTAGCACGATAAAGAATAGTGTTCTTATTGTTCAAGAAAAGTTTCACCATTGATACCTTAGCCAACAACGGCTTCATGCCTTCTGCAAATTGACCCTTCGAGTACTCTACTTTATAGGTACCTGGCAAACTGTCGGTTTGCCAAATCACTATTTTTTCTTCTTTTGATAAAGAAGGCGCA
>JANOQK010000195.1:0-2301 GCA_031414855.1 Bacteroidia bacterium
TCACTCGTTAAAAGTGAGCACCAGGATCGGATGAAATAATAATGCAGCAGATACTTGTGCATCTGAGTCCCTCAACGGTGCCACTGATGGGGTTAAAGCTCCTCGCGATGACGCGTAACTAATAGATTTTGCGGCCATGGAGAAACAAACTCACCTCACAACAAAATGTTCTTACCCTTTATTCAGTTTACTTTTCCAATATCCATAACTAAAATAGAAAATCAAACCGAATGCCATCCATCCAAAGAAGACGATCCAACTTCGGGTTGGAATCTCAATCATGAGGTACGCACAACATAACATACCCAGGATGGGAATAAGGGATAATTTCCTCAGAATTGAAAATAAAGTAACTACTGATGCAAGGAACGTGAATATTATAAATAATACTTCCAGATCATTTATAGAATTCGTGAGAGAAGAAACTAACCGATCCCAAAAGCCATAAATGAATAGAGCAAACAAGCCCGGAATAATCCATCGCGAATTAATGTACGGGAGTCTGAATCTCTTCTCTGCTTTCTCGCTTACTGGTAACAACAGTACACCTCCACAAACCAATGTAAAGGCAAACAAGGTTCCGATGCTCGTAAGGTCGGTCATTATGCCAGCTTCAATAAACATAGCCGGGATGGCCACAAGGAAACCCGTTACAATAGTGGCGAAACCAGGTGTTTGAAATCGAGGATGAATTTTCGCAAAACGTTTTGGGAGCAACCCATCGCGACTCATGCACATCCAAATACGCGGTTGACCGATTTGATAAACAATCAATACGCTGGTAGATGCAACTACAGCGCCAACTGAAATAAAAAATCCTACCTGACTTAAATTGATTTTTTCAAATACATAAGCCAGTGGATCGGACACCTGGTTAAACTCCGAATAATTTACCATGCCTGTGATGACTAGTGCTACAATCATGAAAATGCCGGTGCAAATAATTAGGGTATAGATCATGCCTCTGGGCAAGTCGCGCTGGGGATTAGCGCACTCTTCAGCTGTTGTAGAGATGGCATCAAAACCGATGTATGCAAAAAAAACTGCGGACACGCCTTTCAAGACACCTTTAAAATCATTGGGCATGAACGGTGACCAGTTATCGGTATCAATATAAAATATACCTATCGCGACTACAAGGGCAAGCACAACCAGTTTCAATCCCACCATAATGTTTACACCCCGTCTGCTTTCTTTAATGCCGATATAAGCAAGAATGGTTATGAGAATAACAATCATCGCTGCTGGGAGATTGCAGATAAGTTTGAATCCCGCTATAACCGGAGCTGTTCTCCAGGCAAGCGAATCAGTATTTTTTCCCAAGGACAAAACAGACTCAAAGTTCGCTTTCGCAGTGGTAGGATCAGTCAACAGCCAAGTTGGCAAATGCAGACCCACGCCATCCAGCAGATTTACAAAGTAGCTACTCCAGGAAATGGAAATGACCACATTGCCAATAGAATATTCCAGTATCAATGCCCAACCGATTACCCAGGCTGCTATCTCTCCAAACGTTACATAGGCATACGTATAGGCCCTTCCTGACGCTGGCACCCGGGAGGCAAACTCAGCATAACACAAAGTCGTAAATCCACACGTAATGGCAACTATGACGAATAGAATGGTAACACCGGGTCCGCCATCGTAGGCGGCTTGCCCGATGGTTGAAAATATACCTGCTCCAATTACAGCTGCTATGCCAAGGGAAATGAGATCGCGAACCTTTAGAACTTTCTTAAGGCTAACTTCGCCAGGACTTTGATTTTCATGTACAGATTTATCAACAATAGCTTCTATTGACTTTCTTCGAAACAATGGGTTTGACATGAGAGCCTTGTTAAGGTAGAGTCCTACTTTTAAGAATCTATTTTGGAAATAATATTACCCATTGCTTTAATTTGATGCGGGCCAATCCCACAACAACCTCCAATAATATCAGCACCCAAATCCATCCATTCTTTTACCATGAGTTCACAGGACGATACATCCGAAAGTCCAGACCACGTTTTACTTTCAGCATGGTAGACGGATCCTGAATTAGGATATACAACTATCTTTTTATCCCCTGATTTCTTTTTAATTGACCGAATTAATTCTGAGATGAATTCCGGGGATGTACAGTTTACACCAATAGCAAATACAGTCGGATGAAGAGTAAAAAAAGCAGCACATTTTTCAATAGGTGTTCCATCACTTATGTGCTTGCCATCCTTGCAAGAAAAAGATACCCAGGCTGGCTTGTTTATATTTTCAAGTATTCCTGATACCACCTTTGCTTCCTGAAAACTAGGAATAGTTTCA
>JANOQK010000196.1:0-5083 GCA_031414855.1 Bacteroidia bacterium
TTTTTAAAATGAATGGGCAATAAATTATTAGCATGAAAAAAAAGAAAAGTAGAAATTCAAAATGGTTGTTGGCCAAGGCTGTTAGTCTATTGTTACTTGCGACAGTTTTATTTCAATGTTCATCACCTGATTCCCCTCCATTAAAAATCAAAAAAGATTCCCGCATTCTTTTAATAGGAAACAACCTGGGATCACGGATGATGAACTACGGTTATTTCGAAACCGAAATTCAAGTTCGTTATCCTGACAGTTTATTGTTTATACGCAACATGTGTGATGGCGGTGATACACCGGGCTTCAGGCCGCACGCGGGCCGAGTTTCTCCATGGGCATTTCCGGGTGCAGAAAAATTTCAAACTGAGCTAGCTACTAATTCAGGAAGCGAAGGACATTTCGAAACACCTGACCAATGGCTTACTCGACTCAAGGCAGATATCATTATTGGATTTTTCGGTTACAACGAATCCTTTGAAGGCGAAAAAGGACTTGAAAATTACAAGGCAGAACTAGAAGCATTTATCAAACATACTTTATCGCAAAAATATAATGGAAATATAGCTCCTCAGTTAGCCATTGTTTCTCCCATTGCTTTCGAAGATCTAACTGATTCACTCGATGTGCCCAATGGAGTTAAAGAGAATGCAAATCTTTCTATGTATGCAAGGGCTATGAAAGAAGTGGCCGCAAAGAACAACATACTTTATATAGATGCTTTCAATCCTTCAAAAGATTGGTTTACTGAAAATCAAAAGTCATTGACAATCGATGGCTCGCAGCTTAATGATGCTGGCTATTCAAAGTTTTCAAAACTTCTTGCTGATGGAGTTTTTGGGAATGCACCAGCTAAGGCGGAGACTCATAGGGAGCTTGTTCGAGCTGCGGTTTTGGAAAAGAACTGGATGTGGCACAATGACTATAAGATACCAAACGGGGTTCATGTTTTCGGTCGCAGGTATGATCCTTTTGGGCCAGACAACTATCCTTTTGAGCTTAAGAAAATCAGGGAAATGACTGCTGTACGGGATACTGCCATCTGGCTTGCTACTAAAGGTGAGAAAATGGATCTTGCTGCAGCTGATCAAAAAACGTCAACGCTACCGCCCGTAGAAACCAATTACAATCCAGAGAAAAATGGCAGTCTTGAATATTTGTATGGTAAAGATGCATTAGATAAACTGACGGTTCCACCGGGATATAAAATTGATCTCTTTGCTTCTGAAAAGGAGTTTGTTGACTTAGCAAATCCGGTTCAGCTTAGCTTTGACAATAAAGGTCGGCTATGGGTGGCCACCATGCCAAGCTATCCGCACTATAAACCTGGCGACAGTAAGCCAAATGATAAGCTCATCATATTAGAAGATACTGATAGCGATGGGAAGGCGGATAAGCAAACTACGTTTGTGGATGGCTTGCATGTGCCGGTAGGCTTTGAGTTTGCACCTGAAGGCGTTTATGTTTCGCAAGGCACTAACTTAGTTCTGTATACCGATACAAATGGTGATGACAAAGCCGATAAGAAAGAAATTATTTTAAGTGGTTTTGATGATCATGACACCCATCATGCACACAGCGCTTATGCGGCAGATCCATCAGGTGCAATTTTCATGGGTGAAGGTGTATTCTTGCATACCAATGTAGAAACATCTTATGGACCAGTGCGAGCGACAAATGGTGGGTTTTACCGATACAGCCCACAGAGACATCATCTCGAACGCGTAGCACAACTTTCGATTCCCAATCCCTGGGGCATAGCTTTTGATGAATGGGGGCAAGATATTTTTGCGGAAACATCTGGGCCCGATGTTCGATGGATGCTACCAGGGGAGGTGAAGCCAAGGTATGGTGTGGCTACACATAAGTCATTTAACCTTATTGAGGATAAGCACAGAGTGCGTCCAACTTCAGGACTTGAATTTGTTTCTAGCAGGCATTTTCCGGATGAAGGTCAAGGAGATTTTCTGATCAATAATACGATCGGCTTTTTAGGAACCAAGCAACACACGTTGAAAGATGATACTACTGGTTTTACAAGTCATCATGTGCAGGATCTGGTAACATCAGAAGATAAAAATTTTAGGCCTGTTGATATGGAGTTTGCACCTGATGGTTCACTTTATCTGGTCGATTGGCATAACATCTTAATTGGTCACATGCAACACAATGCACGGGATCCTCTTCGCGATCACGTTCATGGTCGTATATATAGAATTACCTATCCGTCACGGCCATTGGTTACTCCGGCAAAAGTGGCGGGAGCAAGCGTTCAAGAATTGTTGGACAACTTAAAGCTACCTGAATTCAGAACACGCTATAGGTCTAAACGTGAGTTGAGAAGCCACAAAGCAAGCGAAGTGCTACCACAAGTTAAAACATGGGTGGCAAATCTGAATGTTGAAGATGAACGATATGCACATCATATTCTGGAAGCACTGTGGGTTACCTGGGGATTAGATAATGTTGACGAAAGTCTGTTGCATCAAGTACTTCAATCAAAAGATTTTCGTGCAAGGGCAGCTGCCGTTAGAGTGCTTCGGTATAGTGGACATCAAATAAAAAATCAGGCAGAATTGCTTATGAAGGCTGCTCAAGATGAACATAGTCGTGTTCGGTTGGAAGCGATAGTGGCGGCCTCATGGTTGGATAAGGAAGTTGGTTTACCAATCGTACTGGAAGCGGGTAAAAAGCCACTAGATAGATGGATGATTGAAACCCATGCAACAGCTCTGGCTCATTTGAACGGAATGTCAATGAAAGAGAAAAAGGAAGCTCAGGTAATTACTGATCTTAAGGGAATTGACCGTGAATTATTCTTCAAAGGAAAGGTAATCTATGCAAAGGACGGGTACTGCGTTACCTGTCATCAGGCAGATGGTGCTGGTCTTTCTCCGTCAGGTTTTCCTGGCCTTATAGGCACCAATTGGGTAGTAGGGAACGATGAACGCTTGATTAAAATTGTTTTGAAAGGCATTATGGGACCAATAGAAGTAAATGGAAATAAATATGCAGGACAAGTTCCGATGACTCCTTTCGGAGGAATGCTCAATGATGATGAAGTAGCTGCTGTGCTTACGTATGTTCGAAATGCTTTTGGAAATAAAGCGCCTGCTATCTTACCAGATAAAGTCAAGGCAGTTCGTGAATCAGAAAAGGATAAAAAAGGTTTTTACTCACCTGATGAATTGCTTAAGCTGCATCCGATGGAGAAATAATAAACTTCAAAATAGAAAGTGATGAATAAAATTGGATTTAACTTATTGGCGTGGTCGGGAGGTATTGGAGAAGATATGTTTCCGGTCTCAGAACGACTGAAGAAAATTGGTTATGACGGAATTGAATGTTTCATGGCGGAACAGAACAAGGAAGTTTATAAGCAGTTTGGGAATCATTTGAAGAGTATAGACATGGAAGCCACCTGTGTGCTTGGACTTGGGCCAGAAGAAAATCCGGCCAGTGATTCTGCTGCGGTCCGCGAGAAAGCATTGGCCCGCCTCAAGAATGCTATTGACTGTGCCCATGCTATTAATTCAAAAATTATCTGTGGACCAATTCATTCTGCTTTTGCCTACTTTGTAGGTCGACCGCCACAACCAAGCGAGTATGAATGGAGTGCTGATGTATTGCGGGCGGCTGGTGACTACGCGGCACAAGCGGATATTACGTTAACACCTGAAGCGCTTAATCGTTTCGAATGTTACCTGTGCAACACCATGGATCAACTGTCGATGCTGGTGGCTAAAGTTTCGCATCCAAATGTTAAGGCCATGTTCGACACACACCATGCTAACATTGAGGAAAAGAAGTTATCCGAGGCCATAAAAAAAATTGCACCAGTACTTGCTCATGTGCACATCAGTGAGAATGACCGGGGTACACCTGGCGATGGTCATGTGCCGTGGGACGAAACGTTTTCATCCTTTGCAGATATAAAATACAAGGGTTGGCTTACCATTGAAGCTTTCACCAGAAATGATCCCAATTTTGCGAACGCGATCAATGTGTGGCGCGAGTATTCAAAGCCGTGGGATATGGCCGAAAAAGGATTTGATTTTATTAAGCAGCATGCTAAAAAGCACGGGCTTTAATTTTCACTACTAAATTATCAAGACTATGAACGATAGAAGGAACTTCATCAAAACCTCGGTCATTGCTGCAGTGGGTGTAGCAGCCATGCCTTCATTTGGCTTCTCGATTCTAAAATCGAAACCCCGTGGACTTGAAGATCTGATTGGTCATGGTGATTTTCGTTATCGTCCTTTTCCAATGTGGGGAAATCTGGACAGTACGAAGACACCAGTTAAAAACTGTCATGAAATGGTGATGGATTCAAAGGGACGCCTGATCATGATTACCGATGAAACAAAAAATAACATTATCGTATATGATAAATCTGGAAAGTTATTGACGACTTGGGGAACAGGTTTTCCAGGCGGACATGGGTTAACGCTAGCAAAAGAGGGAGGGGAGGATTTTCTATTCATATGTGATACAACATTGAGTACCGTAACAAAGACAACTGTTGATGGAAAAGTTCTATTAGAACTGGATAGCCCAAAAAAACTTGGCCTTTATAAAGATGACATGTCTTACAAACCAACGGAATCGGCCGTAGCACCTAATGGAGATATCTACGTTGCCGATGGTTATGGTTCGCAGTTTATTATTCAATACAATGCTAAGGGAGAGTACATTCGTCACTTTGGTGGAAGGGGAAGCAAAGATGCTGAGTTTGATACAGCCCATGGCGTTGCCATTGACTTGCGAGACAGCAAGCATCCAACACTTCTTATTACCTCAAGAGGTCACAATTCTTTTAAAAGATTTACACTGGACGGAAAATATTTAACTACCATTTTCTTGCCGGGCGCATTCGTTTGTCGACCAGTTATTGATGGCGATAACATTTATGCCGGAGTTTGTTGGTCTAGACTAAGGTATCTAAATCAAACTGACAATTCTGGCTTTGTCACCATCCTTGACAAGAATAACAAAGTGATTTCAAGCCCTGGCGGCACAGCGCCCAACTATATCAAAGACGAATTGCAACTGATGGTTCAGGCGATTCCTTTGTTTAAGCATTGCCATG
>JANOQK010000197.1:0-2146 GCA_031414855.1 Bacteroidia bacterium
GTTTGGCTACGCAAAACTCAAGCAGTATTTAGATTTCAATGCCAAGTATGCCATTCTTAAGCAGCGCAAAGACTGGAGCATTCCTGTGAGCGTAACCTATTTTGGCGATTGGGCAATTGATAATCGCGATGATATTTACAAGGAGACCGTGCATCGTTTTTCCTTTTACAATTCAATTATTATTGCGAGTCGTCTGTCCGATAAAATTTCTTTGCAGGTAACCCCAAGCATTAGTCACTATAATGCGATTGATTCTTTGTATAGCCACGACATAATTGCCGTTGCGCTTACCGGGCGTTATAAGTTTTCTGATCAATCCTCTATTGTACTCGGCTACACACAACAATTGACTGACCATAAAGATCCGAATTTTAAACTAAAACCGGGGTTTACCGTGGGATGGGAGATTGCCACCAGCGGGCACGCCTTCCAGATTTTTGCAACTACTTTTCAAGGCATAATTCCTCAGGAGAACATCACGTTCAACCAAAATGATTTTACAAAAGGAGAATTGCTCATAGGATTCAACATTACCCGACTCTGGAATTTCTAAAAAGATAAACCATGAAGAAAGACGAGAAACAAAATCGCAGAAAATTTTTATCGCTCGGTTTATTGAGCGGGGCAGCTTTGTTCACTCAGCGTGCACAAGCGGAGACAATTCCTGCAAAAGAAGAAGAAACTATTATGTTACTAACAGCCGATGGAAAATTGGTGGAAGTAAGAAAGAGTACCGTTCAAAAGGCGAAGTCTGGGAATAAGGCATCGAATCAGGACATTCTGAAATGGACAAATCCGCCTAAAACAAAATCCTAAAATCTATGGATCAGCAAGAAAATGTAAGCTCAACTTCGCGAAGAAATTTCCTTTCCAAATTAGGATCGATTGGAGTTGTAACGGCATGCGGTAGTGCTGCCTGTTCGTGCAGTTCAGGCTCAGCCCATGAGCATCAACACGAGGAGACTGGCAAAAAAGTAAAACTTCTTTCTCCAGATGGGGAAATCGTAGAAATCGATGACTCACATCTGCGCCACGTTCATAAAACTGTCGGTGTAAGCAGTGAGGAAGCACGGCAAGGAATACCGGGTAAAAAGTTTGTGATGGTCATTGACTTGGCAAGATGTAAGAATGCAAGGAAATGCATAAGCGCTTGCCAAAAGATGCATCATTTGCCAGAGGAAAAAGAATGGCTTTCTGTTAAATTAATGCAAGACAATGAACAGAGCTCACCGTATTGGTTTCCAAAGACCTGTTTCCATTGCGATAACCCACCTTGTGTAAAAGTTTGTCCGGTTGACGCCACCTTTAAGCGTTCCGATGGTCTGGTTCTTATCGATAACGAGCGGTGCATCGGTTGTAAGTTTTGTATGGCTGCTTGCCCTTATTCCACAAGGGTTTTCAATTGGGATGAACCTGAAGTATCACAAGAGTTAGCGGCTTTACCATATTCGCCTGAAACCAGCGTGCCTAGTAAAATAGGGACTGTAGAGAAATGTGATTTTTGTCCAGACATGGCCCGCGAAGGTAAACTTCCGGATTGCGTTACGGCTTGTCCGAATGGCGTCTTCTATTTCGGAGATGAGAATGAGGACGTAGTTACAAATGGTGACGAAACCATTCGTTTCAGTCAGGTAATTGCCGAGCGTGCAGGTTATCGTTATGCAGAAGATTTGGGTACACAACCCAGGGTTTATTACCTGCCACCAAAGGATAGAATCTTTCCAGTTGAACGCGGATATAAAAATCTGACAGATGATTTGAAAGAAAGATTTAAAGATGTAATGGAACCTTAGAATAAGTAGAACTATTTGTGATACAATAAAGATAATACCAAATCAATCATGACACTCTCGAAATCACAAGATGAAATTCTTCATACCCTTCGTCCCTCGATTACAACATTTGGAAAGCCAACTCTGATTTGGATATTCTCACTTCTTGTTTTTATAGCAGTTGGGATGTATGCCTTGTTTTTACAAATCACCAAAGGCCATATCGTAACTGGAATGAGGGATAATGTTGTTTGGGGCTTGTTCATTGCGAATTTTATTTTTTTAATAGGAATAAGTTATGCAGGAGCAATTCTTACTGCCCTATTGTGTTTACTAAACGTTTCGTGGCGCAAGCCGATATTAAGAATAGCAGC
>JANOQK010000198.1:0-1904 GCA_031414855.1 Bacteroidia bacterium
GGTATTTCTCCAGGGTAATCCAATTTAAAGTAGGAGAACCCATTATAAGGTATGTCATTTTTAGTAACCTGTATATGCACCTGATCTTCTGTTCCATTCGCCAAAAATTGTTCCCGGAAAGAAGCTTCCCTTCCTTTTATCAGTTGTTTCATCTGGTTGTTCACAATTTCCTTTCCAACAAAATTGATGCACTTTTCGTGAAGCGTGAACATGACCGTATCACTTAAATTCTTGCTGATATGTTTGACAAGACTGGGATCCTTCACGGACATCATGCTCACTGCCAATGAATCGTCCTCATTGAAATCGGAACTGTTCTTTCCCTTATCAAGTAAGAAAAACTTTTTCTTAGTTTCATAAAACAAAATATACTCGCCTTCTTTGGAAGCATACTCAATCGGATGAACATTCAATGTTGCCTGTGGATTGTCTTTCAGAAAGTCAGCTATTTTTTTAACGAATTTTTGCTGATGTGGGCGCAGTTTATGCTGTCGCATCTCCCACTTTACAGTGAGCGACTTTTCAATCTCAGCTTCCAGATTTCTTACTTCCATCCGATACGGTGTTGTAGGGGGCTTGACAAATATGTTTTTGATCACATCAAATACAACATCACGAATATGAAATTTGGGATCTTTCAGATTACCTGTAATGGGAACACTATAATCAATTACATTTCCCCGCTCCCGCACGAAAGCCATGATAAACGGCATGGGCAACCATTTTGTATTATCATTACGTATACGTTTTGCCACGCGAGGGTCAATCATAACTACATGATTGGTACTTTTGATGGCACCGTTTCGTACCGTCCACACTCCGTTTACTTCAAGGGTGCCACGATCCACCGGAAAAGACGTGTATGAAATAAAGTAAGGGTTGAAAATCGTAACAGGTATTTTCTCTACCTTAAAAGTAAGATCAAAATCGCTGCTATCGTTGGGGTTGATACTCAACGCCAATTTTGCCGACCCAAATGGCTTAAAGCCGGTGGCAAAGTTTACGTCAACACGTTTGTTGTCTTTGTTTACAGAATCCGCCTCGATAGTAAGTGGAGTGGCTTCAACGGAAAATCTTTCAGCAAGAGAAAAATCATTGAATACGAGATCCGCACGATGAATTGCTAATTGTCCGATTTTGTAATCACTCTTAAAAAAATTACGAGAAAGCACCTCCACATAACGCGCTATTTCAATCACCAGGTTAAATCGACCAGGTTGCTGTGTGACATCCGAAATATTCTGTCCTTTCTTTCCAAACATAGCTTCCAGATTGTCGAGCGAATCGTAGCGTTCATACTTCAGATAAGGGTCTGAAAGCGTGATCGAATCAAATAGGTACTTGTGATGAATGGGGCTTACCTCCTCCATGACCACGTCAAATTTTTTGAAGGACAGGTAATCATCCTCGTTTGTCTTACCCAGATGAAAATCGCGTAGAGAAAATCTTCCATTCACACTGATGCTGTCCTGTGAATGGAAATTACCAGTAGCATGGATATTGGCATCCAGTCGTGACCTGAACATGCCATAGTTGATTAGTTCCCAAATGTATTGACGAATGACTTCGAGATCATAATCATTGACATCCACGGCCAGACGGTAGTCAAGATTGCTAACGTTGATCATAAAGTTCCCCTTCATAACACCGTTGCTTTTTCCATCCTGAAAAGAAAACTTCGCTGTAAGAGAATCTCCGTTTAGTTCCCTGCCCAGGCCTTCTATATTGACGTGTCTGATAAAATAGTTGATGGGAATGACTTTCTCGATATAATGAAATTCACCGTCTACTACTTCCGTATTGAGCAGTATCACGTTCCATTTCGAGTCGGGTGTCTTTATAGTATCCGGAGTAAATATCCGGATGATGTCGTCAAAATTTAAAGTATCCTTTTTCTGAATAAC
>JANOQK010000199.1:0-10798 GCA_031414855.1 Bacteroidia bacterium
TGTATATTTCACCTTAACAAACCCCTCACATATCATGAAAAAGAAAATATTCATTGGTCTTGGAGTCGCAGCTACACTTTTCATTGGCTGGGTAGTTTATGGCCTTTTTATTGCAACTCCAAAAAGTCCCACTACCTCTGCGTCAATCAGCGATAGTGGGCTTGACATTTCTGTTACCTATAGCCAACCCTCTAAAAGGGGTCGGTTGATCTTTGGAGAAGAAAAAGATGGAGCTCTTCAACCCTATGGAAAATACTGGAGACTAGGCGCCAATGCAGCTACTGAAATAACGTTTAGCAAAGACATAAACTTTATGGGTAAGCCCGTCAATGCAGGTACCTATCGCATGTATGCTGTTCCTGGTGCTAATTCATTTATGATTTTTCTAAACAGTGAACTGGGAGTGAACTTCTCTGCAGCCAGCGAACCAGACCACAGCCTGGATGTCTTATCGATAGAAGCCCCTGTAGAAACATCACCAACGGAAAGTGAAATGTTCACCATCAGTTTCGAAAGTTATGCCGATGGCGTCATGATGAACTTTGTTTGGGACAAAACGTTGTTTGGCGTTCCAATTACAATGGGTATCAGGCAATAAACAATTGGCAGATTTTGAACATACGAGATATTAAGTCAACCACGTATTTGCATCACGTCAATTTCAGTTAGTAATCTCACTGTAAAACCCACCCCACATGGCCTTCTCTAAAAAGAAATGGATTTTGTTTCCATTTGCAATACTTGTTTTTCTTGGGGTTGTTTATTGGGTCGTTGGAAAAATCCAATACAGAAATAATGTTATGGATGTGGAGGAGTACGAGCCTATTTCTACCTTGAAAGTACCTGAGCATAAACTGACTCATTCCAAATTTCCATTCATTGATGTTCATAATCACCAATGGACCATGCCAGTTCAAGACCTGGACAAGTTGGTGGTTGAAATGGATTCATTGAACATGGGTGTGATGGTGAACCTCAGTGGCTTTCGCGGAAAGTATTTGGAATGGTCACTAGACAATGTAAATGAAAACTATCCAAAACGATTCATTCTTTTTCTGAATATCAACTTCGAAAATCTGGATGACGAAGGATGGCCAAACGAAACACTCGCGATGATGGAAGAAGCTGTGAAGCAAGGGGTGAAAGGATTAAAAGTATATAAAGGTTTAGGTCTTACAGATAAAGACAACAATGGAAACCGCATCCCTATTGATGATGCGCGGCTTGATCCTATCTGGGCAAAATGTGGGGAGTTGGGAATTCCGGTTTTGATTCATTCCGGTGAACCAAGTTCATTCTGGAATCCGAAAGACAAAAACAATGAGCGATGGCTTGAGTTAAAACAGGAACCTGGCCGTTACCGCGATCCAGCAAAGGTTCCAACTTTCGAACAGATCATGGGAGAACAACACCATGTTTTCCGCAAACATCCTGAAACAAAATTTATAGATGCTCATCTTGGTTGGTTTGGTGGCGACTTGGAAAGACTTGGAAAGCTCTTTGATGAACTTCCAAATGTCTACACGGAGTTAGGAGCCGTGCTTGCCGAGTTAGGAAGACAACCGAGATTCGCTCGTTCCTGGATGATCAAATATCAGGACAGGGTGATGATGGGCAAAGACACGTACAAGAAAGAAGAGTACTACACCTACTTCCGAGTGCTAGAGACGGATGACGAATACTTTGACTATTATAGAAAGCGTCATGCACATTGGAAAATGTATGGGTTATCCCTTCCTGATTCTGTTCTGAAAAAAGTGTACTATGAAAATGCAATTAGGGTGATACCAGGAATTGATGCGAGTCTATTTGCGAACCAACCGTAAGTCACTTACTGAAACAATGCAAGCTGAAGCGGTAAACTTCGTTTCTGTTCTTTCTGAACTCGATTAACTTCTATGTTTCGAATGTGATATAGTTTTGTCTGGATATTTCTTGGCGCTATAATAATTTCAGTGCCGCCTGCCCTCTTTGAAAATAAGTCATTAACAAGTTTAGGAGAGTTGTTTTCCTTCGATAAATGTGACAAAAATAAATGACTCAGCTGAGGTGATTTGTGTTCTACAAATAGCTCCAAGGCTTGTGTATTAGAAAGATGACCTCTGCCATCGCGTATTCTGTTCTTCAAACCTAACGGATACCTACCTGTATCCAGCATTACTTCATCATAATTTGATTCCAGAAAAGCCGCATGACATTGTTTAAAATGTTTAATCAAATGCTCACAAGCACGGCCAATATCTGTGAAGACGCCAACATTCACTGTATCACTTGAGACAATAAAGCTATGCGGATCGGCAGCATCGTGAAATTTAGGAAATGCAGTTACGGATAAATTGCCAATACGAATAGGCTCATAAGCTAGAAATGACAGTGTCCGGTTCTCACTTAACATCAGATTTCCGTTTTGCAACGTTGGCTTGGTGATGTAAACAGGCAACTGGTATTTTCTTGAGAGTCTGGTCACACCAGAAATATGATCCGAATGTTCATGCGAAACAAAAATGGCCTTCACCCTTCGCATGGGAAGTCCGAGCCGCTTCATGCGCCTTTCCGTCTCACGACATGAAATACCACAGTCAATTAAAACGGCTTCCTCCTGATTACCTATGTAATAGCAGTTACCGTTGCTGCCTGAATTTAGAGAAGAGATAAATAGTGACATCGCATGGCAAGGTATAAAAAGCGAATGGCTTTAAACTAATTTTCTCAAAGGTCTTGTAATAAAAATACAGTGTTCACATCAGGTATAAATTTCTTGCTGACCCATCATTTTAATAGATAGATTTACATTAGTTAAATCCCATGGTCATGGTACATTTTCTTCCCTTCCTTATGTTATGGTTTCTCCTCATGGGGCCAGTGGATGTTCCAAAGTTTGAAGCTCAGATTATTGATGCGAATGTTTCTATTGGATATGGCCTGACCATTGGTGATGTGGATGGCGACCGTAAACCTGATATTTTTTTAGCCGATAAAAAACAATTTGTGTGGTATAGGAATGGGGACTGGAAGCGATTTGTCATGATTGAAAATTTAACAGAGTCCGATAATGTTTGTATCGCAGCCCGAGACATTGATGGAGATGAAAAAGTGGAAGTAGCTGTGGGCGCACAATGGAATCCTTCTGAGACATCGGACACTCTGAAATCCGGATCTGTACATTATTTAATTCGACCAAAAGACGCTACTCAATTGTGGAAGGCTGTTGAACTCCATCATGAAGTGACTATTCACAGAATGAAGTGGGTAAAAACGGAAGGGAACAACTATCAATTAATTGTGTTGCCTTTGCATGGTCGAGGAAATAAAGGAGGCGAAGGTGAAGGCGTGAAAGTGATTGCCTATGAAAAGCCAAAAGACGTGACTAAAAAATGGAAGTATCAAGTCATCGACAATTCCATGCACCTCACTCATAACCTGGATGTGCTTGCGAATGGAGATAATGAAATGATTTATGTGGGCGGAAAAGAAGGCATTAAAATGTTTTCTTATCAAAACGGCAAATGGAGAACTTCAACTGATGGTGAATGGTTTGTTCAAGGGAAGAGCTTTGGTGAGTTGAGGGCGGGACAAGTAGGTGGTCAAGTTGCATTTATGGCTGGCATTGAACCGATGCATGGGAATGAGCTAACAGTCTACCGTCAACAGTCGACTGTAGTTCGCAGTATTCTTACAACTGATCTCAATCAAGGACATGCACTTGCCACCGGTGATCTTCTTGGAACAGGATATCCTCAAGTGGTGGTGGGATGGCGAGAACCTAACTCTGAAAAAAAAGTAGGCGTTAAAATCTATTCACAAGAATCGTCTGGTAATTGGAAAGACTACTGGGTTGATGACAATGGCATGGCGTGCGAAGATCTTCAAGTAGCAGACCTTGATGGAGATGGTAAGAAAGACATTATTGCTGCAGGACGTTCTTCACACAACCTTAAAATCTATTGGAACAAAAACCAGTAAACCGGTCACCAGTTTCCTGGAAACCAGCAACTGGTAACCATTTTCAATCCATCTTCAAATTCTCAACCGGTTTAATCAACCCTGCCTTTATCGATTGATAGCTAATTGTGAACACCGCAATGAGAACCGCCATCGCTCCTGCCAGCACGAATACATCCCATGTAATTTCTGTTCGATATGTAAAATCCTGAAGCCATTTTTGCATCATGTACCAAGCTATGGGCACTGCAATCACAATAGAGATAAAAACTAATTTGAGAAAATTAAGCGTAAGCAAACTAAAGATATTTTTTAAAGAAGCGCCAAGCACTAAACGGATGCTGATCTCCTTACTGCGTTGCTCTACCATAAAGGCAGACAAGGCAAATAAGCCAAGGCATGCCACTATGATCGCCAATACTGCAGCACTAATGAAAATTCTACCCATGCGTTGCACATCGTCATACATGCGGGCGTAGCTCTCATCCAGGAAAGAATAGCGAATCGGTTGGTTAGGCGAAAACTTTTTCCATAGCCCTTCCACTGCGGTAAGCACTGCTGACATATCTGAAGAATTAATTTTGACAGACACAATGTTGTGGCTGCTGCCATCGCTTAGTGTCATGGCAAGTGGATCAATTTTATTTCGCAACGATTCAAAATGAAAGTCTTCCACCACTCCTATTACATTGTACACTTGCCAATTCTGAATGCGCTGACCGACCGGATCTTTTAAGTCTAATTCTTTAGCCATTGCCTGATTTATAATAATGGAAGCAGAATCCGTGAGCATCTCTTGCGAGAAATTTCTACCATCCACGAGCTTCATGCCCATGGTTTGTATATAGTCATGATCCACTCGCCACATTTGTCCACCAACAGATTGGTCAGTTTTACTTCTACCCTCTTTAAAAAATCCATTGCCATTTCGTTTGGTGCCCTTAATAGGCAGGTAATCACTTATGGTCGCACTCTTCACAGAAGATAGTTGGAGTAGTTCATTTTTAAATGACTGTATAGCCTTTATATCCAAAGTACCCGTTCCTTGAATCAACAGTACCTGATCTTTATCGAAGCCCACTTTTTTAGTAAGAATATAATCTACTTGCCGATAAATAACGAACGTGCCAATAATCAACGCGATAGACGTTGTGAATTGAAAGACTACCAGCGCACTTCTGGTTGTAGCACTTTTACTTCCTCTGCTTACATTACCTTTTAGCACATGTACAGGTTTGAATGCTGAGAGATAAAATGCTGGGTAAAGACCAGCGAGTGTCCCTACTGCAACGACTGACATAACAAGGATTGGATAGAGTTCCCATTCTTTCCATGGAAAGATTAATGACTTTGCTGAGAGTACATTGAAGAAAGGAAGAAGCATCCAAGCAAGCACAAGTCCAATAGCAAAGGAAAGGAAGCTAAAGACCAATGACTCTGTTAAGAACTGATTGATAATATTGCTACGGTTAGAGCCAACTGTTTTGCGTAAGCCAACTTCTTTGGCGCGATTGGCCGATTTAGCAGTAGAAAGGTTAATGAAGTTGATACACGCTATGACTAGAATAAATCCAGCGATAGCTCCGAATAACCAAACGAAACGGATATCACCATGCGAGACAGGGTCTGCAATACCCTCGGATCGCAGGTATATATCCTTTATCGGTTGAAGTTCGAACCATGCACTTTTAGCTGCTTCGTTGGCATCTGCCATTCCTTGTTCAAGCCAATGAGGCAATAAATACTTTTCAATCACCTTCCCTAATTTTTTCTGTAGTTCCACCGGATCTGTTCCTGGTCGCAATAAAACATACGTGGGATAGTTAGTTGCGCCCCAGAAAGATTGCTCACCTTTCCAAAACTCAACTCCCGTCATCGTCATAATAAAATCATATTGCAGATGCGAGTTGGCTGGAAAATCTTCAATCACTCCGCCTATCTTAAATGGATTTTTATTGTCATCATTGGTCACCATCAATTTACCAACCGGATTTTCATTTGGAAAGTATTTGTCGGCCTTACGCTTAGTAATAACAATGGTACGGGGCTCATCCAGACAATGCTTAAGATTGCCATACACCATGGGCACCTGGAGTATTTCCAGTAGCTCCTGATCAGCGTAAACAAAACCCTCTTCGAAATTATTTTCGGTTTCGTCAGCGCGCCTTATCTGATTACTGCCAGCACCAAAAAGCTCGCTCGAATTATACCGACCTACCTTTTCAATTTCAGGATAGTCATCCTTTAAAGCCTTGGCAAAGGGAGCTTGAAACCAAACATCTTTTCCTGATTCACCTCTAAAGTTGAAAGCTATCACTACTCTATAAATTCTATCGCCATCCGGGTAATGAAGATCATAACTCAGTTCATCCTTAATAAACAGAGCAATCAACAGACAGGCAGCTATGCCCAGTGCAAACCCTCCTATCTTAATAGAAGAATACATTTTCTGTTTGGATAAATTTCTCCAACCGATTTTAAAATAGTTTTGAAGCATAGCAGAATGGTTTGAATAATGGGGTTTTGATTTTTTTATGGCAAATGGGCGAACGTAATGAATCACTTGATACCAGTAATTCAGTTTCGATCGAAAGACAGATTTCTTTTTAAGTGTCTGATAAAACTTTTCTTCGAGATCACCACGCACTTCCTCTGCTAAATCAATTCGCAGGAACTTGTCCAGTAACTTATTGGCGAGTGTGGGTGGTATGTTTCTTTGTTTACTCATTAATAACTTGGTAGTTCCCGGTTTCCAGTAACTGGTCACCGGGAACTGGAAACAGGTGACCTTACGCTATACTAAATTTGGTAGTGACAAAATCCGGAAACTGATTCCACAGCGATACTTTAAAATCACGCGAAGCCTCCAATGTCTTGCGACCATAAGCAGTAATGGTATAAATCCGTTTTCTCCTTCCACCTCTCTCGGCAGTGCTCTCACCCATTTCTGATTTCAGAAAACCCTTCTCTTCTAATCTTGTGAGTGTAGAGTGAACAGCCCCTATGGATACCGAGCGGCCCGTTTGAGATTCAAATTCTTCAGCTATGTTAAACGCGTAAGCCTGCTCTCCCAAGATGCCAACCAGTAATAGGATAACCTCTTCAAATTCTCCCAATTTGGTTTCTATCATAATGTTTGTTACTAGATTGTAGAGGATATATACGGGGCAGTTTGGTATTTGTTCTACCAGTTAGAAAGAAATACGTTGATTTTTTAAAAATCATAGTCTTACCACCTGAACGAAGTGCCTTTTATAATTGATGATATTTCGCTATGTTGATCACGCATTGAACTTGCTTACACTATTTTTATCGAAAATGAAGCACAACATTTAAACCTAACACTTCAGACCCATGGATAATTTTAATATCAACCGCAGGCTTTTCCTAAAAGGAGCCGCTGCATCATTAGCCCTGACTACTTTCGGTGCTCAGGGGATGGATCTCATCAATCCTGCAGAACCACTCAAGGTGGGTTTAATTGGCACAGGCTGGTATGGTAAAAGTGATTTATTCCGATTGATTCAGGTAGTGCCGGTAGAAGTAGTGGCTCTTTGCGATGTTGATAATAACATATTAAATGCAGCTGCTAAACTTGTAAGTCAGCGTCAAAAATCTGGCAAGACACCCAAGTTGTATGGTGACTACAGGAAAATGCTTGCGGATAATAAATTTGATATTGTATTGATTGGAACGCCTGATCATTGGCATGCCCTTCAAATGATTGATGCGGTCAAATCAGGTGCACACGTGTATGTGCAAAAACCGATCAGTGTTGATGTAATGGAAGGCGAGGCCATGGTGGCTGCTGCACGGAAGTATAACAAAGTAGTTCAGGTGGGCACTCAACGGAAAAGTACGCCACATTTAATTGATGCCAAAAAGAATATTGTAGATGCTGGTTTACTAGGAAAAATTTCACACGTGGAGATGTGCTGTTACTTTCCCATGCGCAATAATGGTAATCCACCGACAGAAGCAGTACCAGATTTTCTTGATTATGAAATGTGGACAGGCCCCGCCCCTCTCCGGCCATATGATGGACTCCCACATATCAGATGGTGGCGCACATTTATGGAATATGGCAACGGAATTACCGGTGACATGTGCGTGCATATGTTTGATACTGTTCGTTGGATGCTTAAGCTTGGCTGGCCAAAATCAATTGAATCTACCGGAGGAATCTATGTACAGAAAGAAGGTAAATCCAATATATCCGATACGCAATCCGCCATCTTTAAATATGATGAACTCAATTGTGTTTGGCAGCATCGCACTTGGGGCACTCCTCCCAACCCGGAGTATCCATGGTCATTTACGCTCTTTGGTGAAAAAGGAACATTGATTGCAAGCACGATGAAATGTGATTTTATTCCGGTGAAAGAGGGTGAAAAAATTCACTTAGATGTCGTCTATGAAAAGGAGAAATATCCTGAAGACCTTACCGAAGAACGCATTGAGTTAAATGCAGCACCAGCTACCCGATTGCATATGCTCAACTTCCTTGAAGCTATTGAAAACAAAAGCAGACCTGTTGCAGATATAGAAGAAGGACATATTTCTACAGCCTGCTGCATTCTTGCCAATATTTCGATGAAGACAGGCAGGCCAGTTGTCTATGATCCGAAGACACGGAAAATCGCTGGTGATCCTGAAGCTAACAGTTTACTTCAGCGTCCATATCGTCAGCCATGGGTGCACCCAGATCCGAACAAAGTATAAGGTGATCTTAAGTAAGAAATTATTTCTAATCCTTGATTAAGATTCATCCAATGCGCTATTCATCTGTTTTAAAAGCGGTTGCTTATTGTGCTTTGATAATCTGTCAGTTAAGTTGTTCGGATAAACCTGAAAGTCAATTAAAAAATGAACCTTCTCCACCCATGTCCCCAGAGGAGGAACTGGCTACTTTTCAGCTGGAACCTGGCTTCAAGGCACAACTTGTTGCTTCAGAGCCGATGGTTCAGGATCCGGTCGCAATGTCATTTGATGAAAATGGGAGGTTGTGGGTAGTAGAGATGCGAGGCTTCATGTCCGACATTGATGGTACGGAGGAAAAGGAGCGTAACGGCCGCATCTCAATTCTCGAGGACACAGATGGCGATGGGCAAATGGATGTCAGCACTATATATATAGACAGCCTAATCATGCCCAGGGCATTGGCCATTGTTTCAGGTGGCGCCCTGATTGCGGAAGACGAATCATTATGGTTAACCCAAGATCTTGATGGCGATCTTAAAGCAGACACCAAAATTCTAATCGACTCCACGTATGCTGGCAGCGCAATGCCCGAACATTCGGGCAACGGGTTGTGGCGCGGAGTTGATAATTATTATTACAATGCAAAATCACGTCTTCGCTATCAGGTGGTTAACAAGACATGGCAGCGCGACAGCACTGAATTTCGGGGTCAATGGGGCATGAGTCACGATGATGAAGGACGCCTCTATTATAATTACAACTGGTCTCAACTTCATGCGGATTTAGTTCCGCCCAATTACCTGAATCGAAATAAGAATCACACACCAACCACAGGTATTGATCACGGCCTTACCATCGATAGAAGAGTTTATCCTATCCGACCCAATCCAGCTGTAAACCGCGGCTATATTCCGGGAACATTAGACGAAGAAGGGAAACTGTTAGAGTTTACCGCAGCCTGCTCACCATTTGTTTATAGAGGACCTGTCTTTCCAAAAGAGTTTTATGAGAATGCATTTGTTTGTGAACCGTCTGGCAATCTGATCAAGCGGAATGTAGTTGAAAGAGATGGGCTTCTTCTTTCGGCTCATGATCCACATCCCGGAAAAGAATTTATGGCGTCAACAGATGAACGATTTCGTCCTGTTTTTCTGGCTTCAGGGCCCGATGGCGCGCTCTATGTGACGGACATGTATCACGGCCTCATTCAACATGGTGCCTATGTTACTCCTTATCTAAGAGAGCAGACACTTTCGCGAAAGCTGGTAGAGACCGTTCATTGCGGACGAATCTGGAGAATTGTTCCTAATGATTGGAAATCAACTAAGTCATTAAAACTTTCAGATGCATCATCAGGTGAATTGATCGATTACCTATCCAACTCCAACGGCTGGCTTCGCGATATGTCACAACGTTTGCTTGTAGAACGAAATGACAAAAGTGTGGAGAGACCTTTAACTGATTTGGTGCTTACCGGTGAAAACTACCTTGGAAGGTTTCATGCGCTATGGACATTGCAGGGATTGCAGTTGCTGAACGCTGAGCTTCTGTTTCAAGGGTTGAAGGATGCTAATACACTTATTAGAGTAACTTCCCTAAGATTGCTAGAACCTTTTGTCAACGGCAGTAAAGTTATAAAAGCTAAACTTGAAACAGAGCTTGTAACTAATTGGAATACATCACCAATTGAAGAGGTATTGCAAATAGCATTGACATCAGCTTTGCTTGATCCTAAAATCTCCTATCCACTACTCCAAGGTATTGCCGAAAAGCATGGCTCCTCTCCTCTTATTCGTGACGCCATTTTAAGTAGTCTTGAAGATCGCGAATTCACATTCTTGCATCAGCTTTGGAAATCAGATCAATGGAAAGCCGCCACGCCAGAGAAAGAAATTTTCATAGAGATGCTTACCAATGCTATTAGTCAGAAAAAGAATGCTAACGAGATGGCATCGCTATTATCACTGTTGAGTGCGGATAACAGTTCTTTTGGATGGAAAGAAAAAGCAATAATCAGCAGTCTCTCCATACAAGGTAGTGCAAGTAGTTTCAAGCCTATACGATTAACAAAGATGCCAGAGATTTTTTCAATCTCCAATGCTAATATAGACAAGACGCAAATGGCGGTCCTATCATCCATGTTCGAGTGGCCAGG
>JANOQK010000200.1:0-5948 GCA_031414855.1 Bacteroidia bacterium
GAAATCAATTGCTTGCCCGATGGCTTGCTCTGGCGCGAAGGAGCGCGTGCCAAGCGCTTCAAATTTTCGGATGTCACCACTCTGTGGTTTGTCCGTTGGAAAAATGGGCCAAGTCTTTTCAATCTGATCCTTGCGGATATACATTAACCCTGTACCAAATGGAGCACAAAGCCATTTGTGTAAACTGGTTCCAAAGTAATCGCAATTGAAATCTGAAATTTTATAGTCGATGTGAGCAAATGAATGAGCGGCATCCACAATGCTAATGATGCCACGCTTCCTTGCCTCTGCACAAAGTTTGGCCGCTGGAAGAATTTGACCTGTCCATGTGATTAAATGCGTAATGTGCCAGATCTTTGTTTTGGAAGTAGTGGCATCAACATATGCTTTGATCACAACTTCATCGTTATCAATGGGAAGATTAAGATTGATCCAATTTATTTTTACACCTTCACGCATCTCGCGTTGTTTCCATGCATGGATCATGTTGGGGTAATCCTGCTTGGTCATCACAATTTCATCTCCTCGTTTCATGTCAATTCCCCAGGTAAACGTGCCGAGTGCTTCTGTTGTATTTCTGTTGATGGCAAGTTCATCTGCTGAAACACCTGCTAAATCAGCAAGCTTTCTTCGCAATGGCTCTCGTCCTTTGTCGAGTATTTGCCACATGTAATAACTGGGAGCTTCATTGCTTAAATGATAATAGCGGTCAACGGCATCTTGTACTACTTTTGGCTGTGGGCTTACTCCTCCATTATTTAAGTTTAATATGTTTGGAGAGACGGTGTAGGCTTGTGCCATGCGAGCCCACAAGTCCTCATCGTTCATTGCTTCAAGCGGAGAAAGTTTATTCAGCGAAACCAAGGCGTCTGAAACATCTTCGGTTATGGCCTTACTAATAAGAGGCGCTATTGAAAGAGCGCCTGCAGCACCAATCGTTTTTTTAAAGAAAGATCTGCGTGTTGTCATAATTATCGATTTGTCAATATGCCAATGATCAATTCAAATACAAATGAAAAGTAATAACAATTGACCAAATCGCCTCATTGATAATTGGCGAATTAATGAACTTTATCGAGCGTCCTTAATTTGACTGCTTTCCATGCCGTAGTGCCAACAACTGCTATTGTCATGCACCCTCCAAAAATGACAGACGGCACAACACCCATGAGTTTTGCGGCAAAGCCCGATTCGAATGCCCCGATTTCATTGGATGACCCAATGAACATACTGTTGACAGCAGCCACGCGTCCTTTCATGTTTTCAGGTGTTAGGGTGTGAATTAATGTGCCCCGCACGATCACACTTACGCAATCAAATACACCACTTAGAATTAGGCAGGTCATGGATAACCAGAAACTAGTGGAAAGCCCAAAGCCGATCATACAACATCCAAAGCCAGCAACGCACCACAGTAATGTTTTCCCAATATTTTTCCGGATAGGATAATGCGTGATAAAAATTGCCATCAGCAAAGCACCTATGGCTGGGGCAGATCTTAGGAATCCAAAACCGACAGCTCCGACTTTTAAAATTTCCTCTGCAAAAATGGGAAGTAATGCAATTGCACCTCCAAACAAAACGGCAAATAAATCAAGTGTGATGGCGCCAAGGACGATTTGATTTTTGAAAACAAAACTGATCCCTGCTTTTATCTTTTCATAAATACCCTGCTCTTCACTAACACGAGGCAACGGCCTATTAGTAATAAGCAAGTAACTTACAAGTCCTACAAGTATTAGCACAGCTGCAGCACTATACGTGGAGGTGATCCCAAAGAACCCGTAGATCAATCCTCCAATCATAGGTCCTCCAACGGAAGCCGCCTCCCATGTGGTACTATTCCAGGTGATGGCATTTTGATAAAGGTGACGTTCTACCAGCTGAGGCATAAATGAAAAATTGGCAGGTGAGAGAAACCCTCGTGCAATACCCGTTATGAAAATGATAGAGTAAATAGGAAGGGCTCCATACGAAAGAATAAATGAACTCATATCCGTTGTGAAATAGGTGAGTGCGAGGGCACAGCTGCTTAAGGTGATTACGCAAGCCAGTATGATTTTTTTTCGTTGCACAATATCCGCCAGATGGCCCGCATACAACGAAACCGAAATGGCGGGTATCGCCTCGGCCAGACCAATCAATCCTAGCGACAATGGATCTTTGGTAATTTCATATACTTGTAACCCCACGGCTACAGCCTGAACTTGAATGCCGAGCGTAACAAATAATCGAGCAAAAATAAAAAAACGAAAATCACGTACTTGAAGAACTGCGTAGGGACTTGACATTAGCGTTAATCGTTGACCGTTAATCGTTGTCTGTTATAAGTTAATGGTAGATTGACGAATAAGCACACCAATTAACGATTAACTTTTCACGCCTGCCTGCCGGTAGGCAGGGATAACTACTTTTTCAATAACTCATTAACTGCGTCCACCGCCTTCTTCCTTCTCTCTTCTTTCGATCCACCAATTTCTACAAAAGGAACACCTGACTTTTCTATCATACTTTTATAGATAAACCAGAAATGCTCACGCTTATCGGGATGTTCACGCTGCGGATCATCTTCCCAGGGCACATCAATGTACGTGAGCAGATATAAATCATAGGGCCTTGTTAATAGCATTTCAATTTCAGCATCGCAAGAACCAAATTTATGTTCACTCCAAACCTTTACCACTAAAGCATTGGTGTCGCAGATTAAAACGCGGTTGGCTTCGCGTATCCATTCGTCTTCCATGCGTGCCTGGCCATGGGCAATTTTTGTAAGATCGGATTGCTCGTAGGGCCTGATTAATTTATTGACATAGGCCCGGGCATATTCTTCCACCCATGTTGTCTTGAAATGACTTGCCAGAAACTTTGACAGATCTGTTTTCCCTGTACATTCAGGACCAATAACAACTACTTTTTTAGTATGCGCGAATGTTGGTTCAATAGCTTGCATAATTGATAACTTAAGATATGCTAGTGCGATAGTTTTATCAACCGTGGAGAATTGATGAGGGTCAAATTTTAAATAATTCTGTCATATATTTATGGTTCGGTAAAAATAAAAGTCGGGTGAAGCGTAGGAAAGCGTTAAAGAAAATTGGTTTAGGTCTTTCTGCAGGGCTGGTGATGCCTCAATTTCTTGCTTCCTGCGGAAAGGAAGACCCAGGCCCAGAGGTTCCGTTTGATGGAAATGTGGTAATAATTGGTGCAGGTGCTGCAGGATTGTATACGGCCGATATACTCAACTCCAAAGGCATCAAGGTTTCGGTGTTAGAGGCATCCAATCAATTGGGTGGAAGGATTCAATCATTTCGTAATTCCAATGAGATAACTGATTCGTTAGTGTTTGACACAAAATACAGATCGATTGCTGATTTTCCAGTGGAACTTGGTACTGAAATTGTTTTTGGTTCGGACTCAAGTTGGGGTAAGATCATAAGTAACCTAAACTTGTCAACAGTTTCTCTTGACGCGGCAGGCGTCAATCAGTTCATTCTTGATGGCAAAGCCATGGCTTCCGCAGATTTGCAAGGCGATGCAGATTTTGTAGCCTCTCAAAACTTTGTAAGTGCATTACCAAATTACGCAGGCCCTTCTGTGACAGTGAAACAAGCTGCTTCCGGGATAAGCGTTAGAACGGAAGCAATTTTGAATTCGCAGATTGGTAATTTTTATGGTACTTCAAATGATAAGTTAGGCATATCCTTATTGTCGCAGGATTTGAAAGCCCGTATTCATGACGGCAAGAGCTTTACGATGAAAGCCAACCCAATGCAAGACATCGTGCTTTCACGATTCAATGAAATAAAACCTTTGGTTGAAACAAATAAGCAAGTGAAGTCTGTAAGTTACGGAAGCGATCCTATTCTCATTACGTTAAAAGATGGATCGCAGGTAGAAGCCAACAAACTTATAATTACAGTGCCAATTTCTGTTCTCAAAAGTGGAGGTATTTCGTTCAGTCCGGCATTGCCAACGGAAATGACTTCGGCATTTTCGCGGATGGGAATGGATCCCACTTTGCGCGTGATACTAGATTTTAAAAAGAATTTTTGGGGAGAAAGTTCTGGGTTTATCTGGGGCGGCACCACTGCACCACAATACTTTAGTGCAGGCGTTGGTCGGAGTGAATTCTACAGAACCATGTCGATCACAATTAATGGTGCCAAAGCAGCTGAGCTTTCTGCTAAAACACCTGACCAAATAATTGCTGTTATTCTAGCCGAACTCGATGCAATTTATGCAGGTCAAGGAACGCTTTATATTAGAAGGAATATTGATACGGCTGATCCTAATCTTAACAAGATAATTTATATCATAAAGGATTGGAGTAAAGATGAGTTTTTCAAGGGAGGCTATTCATATCCCTTGGCAAATGCAAAGGCTACTGATCGATTCGCACTTGGTAAACCTGTTAACAACAAACTTTTCTTTGCAGGCGAAGCCACCGATATCAAAGGTGATGCAGGTACCGTAAGTGGCGCACTGTCTTCTGCAGAGCGTGTATCTGACGAAGTTGTAAAATCCATTTTGGGACTTTCCTAAACAAGCCAATTGCGCTTGTTTAACAACTTCAAATTTGTTTGCACAATCAAAATAACATCTGAGAAAGGGATTTAACGATCAAAGAAGTCATTTGGCTATACAACTATTGTCATTTGCCAAACAGCTGATACCTTTACAATATGGTTAAAGGATTGATTTTTATTGCATTGCTTATGTTGAGTTCTGCCTCTTACGCTCAAAGCAAGAAATTGTCGAAGGAGGAAAGCGCCAAAATGACACAAGATCAAAGGCTGGTGCACGAGACAAATCGAAAGAGCAAACACGGAAAGAAGAAGCTATCGACAAAGGAAAAGGCGAAAATATCTATGAAGCAAGATCGGAGAAGCAGGCGAATAAAAAAGGCGAAGTAGACTATCCAAATTCTCTCTGATCTGATTCTGGGCTCTTCCCCATAAAAGATCCGGGATTTGAAAATTGATTCTTTTAGAATAAAAGGTAAGGGAAAGTAGCCACTCGGTTATATTTGCGCTCGCAAAAGCCAGTTACTTAGCATGAAACAAAAAACGTTTACCCGCTACCAGATTTTCATAATTGCTATTCTTGCCATTCTACAATTCACGATTGTATTGGATTTTATGGTGTTGTCACCTTTGGGTGCGCAATTATTGGTAGAGTTGAATATTACTACCGCGCAATTTGGATGGGTAGTTTCCGCTTATGCATTCAGTGCAGGAGCCTCTGGATTGTTGGCGGCAGGATTTGCTGATAAATTTGACCGGAAGAAGCTCCTTCTTTTTTTTTATGTCGGCTTTGTATTTGGCACCTTCTTATGCGGTATCGCACCAGACTATTACTTCTTATTAATGGCGCGAATTGTTACTGGAATATTTGGAGGAGTAGTTGGTTCAGTAAGTTTTGCGATCATCACTGATTTATTCAAGTTGGAAGTGCGTGGTCGTGTGATGGGATTTGTTCAAATGGCCTTTGCGGCCAGTCAGGTATTAGGCTTGCCAATAGGATTATATTTGGCCAATGCCTGGGGTTGGCATTCACCTTTTATAATGATTGTGGGGCTCAGCGTTGTTGTGGGCGTTGCCATAATCGTTTACATGAAGCCCATTAACGAGCATTTAAAAATTCAACTTGAACGTAGTGCATTTCAACATTTAGTAAAGACCATATCAAACGTTACTTATCTGAAAGCTTTTGCAGCAACCATCTTGCTTGCCACCGGAGGTTTTATGATGATGCCATTCGGAAGCGCGTTCGGTATAAATAACCTAGGCCTTACAATGGCTCAATTGCCGTTGCTGTATATGATTACAGGAATTTTTACTTTAGGTATTGGCCCACTAGCAGGGAAACTGAGTGATAAAATTGGAAAATTTAGAATGTTTGTAATAGGCTCCGTCATTAGCATAATAATGGTGTTGATTTATTGCAAC
>JANOQK010000201.1:0-20763 GCA_031414855.1 Bacteroidia bacterium
ACCATCCTTAGCTGGTGCCTGAAATCCAGGATCTTTAACATCAAATCCTTTCATTGGTAACTCATCTCCGGTAGGCGGGTCAAGTTTTACTTGCTGACCTTGCTCATTCGTGAGGTAGTCTGTTAAGGGATTGAAATTCAAATCTCCGGCAATAGCCAAAGCTGTTACTAATTCAGGCGAACCAACAAACGCATAGGTGTTTGGATTGCCGTCATTCCTTGACTGGAAGTTGCGATTGAATGAGTGAACAATCGTATTCTTTTCTTTACGTTCAGCACCAACGCGAGCCCACATGCCTATACATGGCCCGCAGGCGTTGGCAAATACTTTGGCACCGATCTTATCAAACGTTTTGATAAAGCCATCACGCTCGATTGTATAGCGAACTTGTTCTGATCCGGGGGTAATTGTAAAAACGGCCTTCGTTTTCAAACCTTTATCGGCAACTTGTTTTGCTAAACTAGCTGCGCGAGCTATGTCTTCATAAGAAGAGTTCGTGCAAGAACCAATCAAGCCTACTTCAATTTTTGTTGGCCAGCCGTTTTTAGCCGCTTCCTCTTTCAATTTTGAAATAGGTGTTGCAAGATCTGGTGTGAACGGACCGTTCAGGTAAGGCTCAAGTTCCGTTAGATTGATTTCAATCACCTGATCAAAATACTTCTCAGGATTTTTATATACTTCTGGATCTCCCGTTAGATGTTCTTTGATTTTATCGGCAAGCTTTGCCACTTCTGCGCGGCCTGTAGCGATCAAGTAACGGCTCATGGATTCATCATAACCAAAAGTAGATGTGGTAGCTCCAATTTCAGCACCCATGTTGCAAATGGTTCCTTTTCCTGTGCAGCTCATAGACGTTGCACCTTCTCCAAAATATTCAACAATGGCACCTGTGCCGCCCTTAACTGTAAGAATGCCAGCGACTTTAAGGATCACATCTTTAGCTGAAGTCCAGCCGCTTAACTTTCCGGTAAGCTTCACACCGATTAGTTTCGGGAATTTTAATTCCCAAGCCATACCGGCCATCACATCCACAGCATCTGCACCACCTACACCGATGGCAACCATTCCCAGTCCGCCTGCATTTACAGTATGGGAATCAGTTCCGATCATCATTCCACCTGGGAAAGCATAATTTTCCAACACTACCTGGTGAATGATACCGGCACCTGGCTTCCAAAATCCTAATCCATATTTGTTAGCAACGGAGGATAAGAAATCAAAAACTTCCTTACTTTCCTTATTTGCAAAGCTAAGGTCATCAGCGGCACCAACTTTAGCGGTAATCAAGTGATCGCAGTGTACTGTAGAGGGTACCGCCACTTTCGGCCGGCCGGCCGACATGAATTGCAACAACGCCATCTGTGCGGTTGCATCTTGCATGGCCACGCGATCCGGGGCAAAGTCAACATATGATTTTCCACGCCCAAAATTCTCAACCTTCTGGTCGATATGAAGATGGGAATACAAGATTTTTTCAGAGAGGGTAAGGGGTTTGCCAACCACTTTTCTAGCAGCGGCAATACGGCCGGGCATAGCTGCATAAACTGCCCTGATCATGTCTAAATCGAATACCATAATTTGTAGATTAAATGATGTCGCTAATCTACAAAATTAGGTTAGGATTTTCTAAAAAATGGAAGCAGACATTGGGTCTTTGGCATTCGTAACTTTCGAAAAGTGTTTGATCCTCTACGAATTATATAAAGCCTCAAGACCTAAGCCCTAATGCACGAGCCGCGATAGTACTATTTTGCGTTTATGTAATTGAGAAACTCACGCTTCACATTCTCATCTTTGAACTTGCCTGAGAAATAGGCAGTCCCGGTTTTGCTGTTAGTATCACTAACACCTCTTGACGCTACGCACATATGATTTGCATCAATCACAACAGCAATATCCTGAGTCTTCATAACGCGTTCCAGTTCTTTACCAATTTGAACAGTTAACCTTTCCTGCACTTGTGGGCGTTTGGCGAAGTACTGAACAAAACGATTGATTTTGGAGAGCCCAATTACTTTTCCAGATGAGAAATAAGCCACGTGCGCCTTACCATAAATGGGTACAAAGTGGTGTTCACAGTGGGAAAAAAATGTAATGTCTTTTTCGACCAGCATTTGATCATACTTATACTTATTATCAAATAGTTTTGTGGTAGGACGATTGACTGGATTGAGGCCACTGAATGCTTCTTTAACATACATTTTGGCAACTCTTTTCGGTGTGCCACTGAGGCTGTCATCATTCAAATCAAGCCCCAAAACTTTCATGATTTCACGAAAGTGATTTTCAATTTTTTCAATCTTCTCATCATCAGAGAGCTCAAATGCATCAGGGCGCATGGGAGTTTCGTAAGAAGAAGTAGAGTGATCTTCATCTTCTTCGAATGGCCTAATGGGCAGGATATTCAACGAAATTTCTTTCTGTCTCATAGAGTTTGATTTTAAGCTCATACTGATTGTCTATGTGTTGCCTTAATATCCGCCAGATTACGATAGCAATATTTTCGGCTGTTGGATTGAGGTTCTTAAAGAAGGCAATATCTAAGTTAAGGTTTTTATGGTCAAATTTATTTGTAATATGCTCTTTTATTAGGTCACTAAGTATTTTCATGTCAAAGACATAACCAGTTTCCTCATCTGGCTCACCCAACAGCGTTACAATCAATTCATAGTTGTGACCATGATAATTTGGGTTATTACATTTTCCGAATATGGCTTCATTCTTTTCATCCGACCAAGATGGGTTGAATAATCGATGAGCTGCATTAAAATGTTCCTTTCGCGATACGGCTACTTTCATGTCTGCCAATAAAACAGTAACCTACTAAAAAGGTTCAGAATTATTTAAGGCCAAAGAAGTTTAAGCTAGAAGGTGCTAATTGAGCGGTCATGAAAGTTCAGCACAGGCATAGCAATACCAAAGAAGAGCTCATGTGTAGTAAAGTTGGGGCCTACTGACGCGCTGGTGGGGACCTCAAAGGTGTAGCCAAAACGATATTTGTCAAGAAACTTAGCTTGCAATAAAATTCCATAGGCATTGAAGTTACGGGTGAAAATCCCAGCCGTATATTTCTCATCAATATTGATGTTAAAATTCAAGTCAACCGAAAGGGGAGAGCCACTTACTCCTTTAAGTAATGTTGAGGGTTTTAATCGAAGACGCTCATTCAGATAAATAGCGTAGGCTGCAAACAGGTAATAATGTTGATCGTATAATTCAAATTCTTGACCTCCATTACTGATCGTAGTACTTAAAAGGCGAGGTACGGATAGCCCCACAAAGTATTTATCACTTTTAAGAATAATGCCCGCACCTAAATTAGGTTTGGTGACATTTTCATTTTGTGTAAATGCAGGGTCGCTTTGGTCAGCAAGATTGAGAATACTATAATTATTTCTGAAATTGATAAAACCAGTTTGCATTCCAAAACTAAAAACTTTGTCTTTCAGCTTTAACTTGTATGAAAAGGCAGCTTGAAACTCTGTATTCTTTGCTGTTCCAATATTGTCTTGTATAAGCAAAACACCAGCACCAATTTTATTATCAAGAAGTGAAACATGGCCATTAACGTTAACTGTGGTTGGGTTGCCATCAAAGCCACCCCATTGATTTCGATATGAGATAGATCCGTTTAGCTGATCATTTAAACCGGCATAGGCAGGGTTAATGACCATGGGGTTATTAATATATTGAGAATAGAGTGGGTCTTGTTGAGCCACAACTTTAGACATCACACCAAAAAACAAAAATAGATGCATTAATTTTTTCATCCTTCAATCTTTTAGGGTGGGATGCCCTGTTAATTCTTGTTTAATATAATTTAATAGATCCTCTTATCGAAATATGCAGCCTAAGATAGCTCTTTTCCTCAATTATTATTAGTCATACCCAAAATGCACACGTTTAAATTGTGATCTAAAATCGGAAGTTTCATTTTTGAAGATTGGTATTTTGCTCCATACACGGACGTGCAATAATTATTTTTTCTTATGGAAAGCAATCTTAAATTCTCATCAAGCCATTGAAATTCAATACTTTATTTGAAGTGTTTTCGGGATTTGTCAAATTTTTTTTCAGTGGGGCTGATGGTTACAAATAACCAAATGCAAAATAGCTATGGAAGCTAAATTTTAGACGGTTTTGTAGGAACTGAGTTTACTGAAATCCAATTCGACAAAATTGTTATCATTGAGATCATACATGGGATCAAATTTTGCACCCCAAATAATTTCTTCATAATGATATGAGTGAATTGAATTGATATCCTGACTAAAGGTATCATCGTAACCCTTTATGACAATAATAAATTCTGAATCAACTTTTGAAATGTCTTCATAGGTCTTTCCAAACATCGGACTCTTGTCAATGATGGGATGAACAATTGTCCAGTTAAGTGGAAATAGTGTCACTTGACTCCGTTCTAATTCTAATGGAAGGTATACTCTACTTTTGCCTTTTTCTTGGTAGGAATAAATGACTCTTGCGGAGATATCCATGATTGTACTTTTACGTTTGTTCACAATGCGGAACTGAAGACTTAATCCCTCTCCGAATGGAGAAATCAATATGTTTTCGCTGAAAAGAATTTTCGCTGATGGCTTGGCAAAACGACCATATAAAAGGCCTGTTATAATAGCGAAAACCATTAAACCAGTCATTGCTTCCAAAGAGGCAATCAAACTGAGAAAGTTTCCGCGTGGGGCGATATGACCGTAGCCAACCGTGGTGAAAGTTTGGAAACTAAAAAAGAAGCATTGTAATATATTATCAACAAACAGGCCTGGTATCATTCCACTAAAATTCTCAATACCGATTGCATGATAGATAAATGCAAATGCGATATTAATCATGCAAAGTGTGGAGGTAACTAGAAGAAGAAATTTTGCCCATGACATTTTAACTAGATCCTGATATAGATTAACCGTGTTAAAACCCAGCCCCACACGCTTGACATTAAAAGTTCCATTCTTGTTTACAAGACGCTTTACTTTTGAACCAAGGCCAAGATCATTGAATTGTTTTGACATTTACTCTTAGGATTTAAAGTAAAAAGCCGCCCTCAACTTGCGTAGGAGCGGCTAACATGGAATCTTATAAAACTAGCAAAATTCATCAAATACTTCCACCAGATGCTGGCCAATCATTTGAGCATTGCGGCCTTCAATATGATGCCGTTCCACAAAATGAACGAGTTCACCGTCTTTAAACAAGGCAATGGCAGGTGAAGAGGGTGGATAAGGAAGTGTATACTCCCGAGCTTTTGCAACGGCTTCCTTGTCAACCCCTGCAAATACAGTGGTGAGTTGACCTGGCTTCTTCTCGGAGTTTTGTAAGGCCCACTTTATTCCCGGCCTGGCCGCTCCAGCTGCGCAACCACATACTGAATTGATAACCAATAAGGTGGTGCCTTTCTGGTCTTTTAATTCTTGGTCAACAGCCTCGGCTGATTTTAATTCTTTAAATCCCGCCACGGTCAAATCAGAGCGCATGGGGGCTACAAGTTGTTCAGGGTACATATCAATAAAATTTTAGATTTAAGAATTATGATTTTAGAATTTGGATTTATTTACGTTTTTATAACATCTTTGCTACGATCATGGTTCACTTTCGAAACTTTGATTTTTGAATCTTAAAATTCAAATCTTTGAACTTACATAAATCCAAGTTCCAATTTCGCAGCTTCACTCATCATATCTTGCGAATACGGAGGATCAAATGTCAGTTCAACTTTAACACTGCTTACTCCTTCAATTTCTTTTACCTTTTCCTCCACTTCAACTGGGATAACTTCTGCTGATGGACAGGAGGGGGAGGTGAGTGTCATTAATATAAAAACATTGTTGACAGGGTAAACACTGATTTCGTAAATCAATCCCAATTCATAAATATCAACTGGAATTTCGGGGTCATATATCGTTTTTAAAGCAGCAAGTACTTTATCTCTCAAGTCTAATTGAGGAACTTCTGCGGGTGCTATCTCCTTATTTTCAACTAGCTCACTCATGATTTAAACTCCATTTGTGTTTTAAAAGCAATAGCATACAACTTCATTTGTTTGATCATGGCAGCAAAACCATTAGAACGCTGTGTACCGATAAACCGTTCCATACCAATATTTTTCATAAAATATAAGTCAGCATCGAGAATAACTTCGGGTTTTTGACCCGAAAAAATCCGAACCAGTAAACTTACCAATCCTTTGGTAATAGCTGTGTTGCTATCAGCTGAAAAGTAAAGATGTTCGTCTTCAAGTTTAGCGTTCATCCACACTTTTGACTGACATCCCTTAACAATATTCTCCTCTGTCTTGTCCACTTCTTTCATACTGGGCAGCTTTTGTCCCAACTCCATCACATAGAATACAGTCATTTCCATGTCTCCGTCTAAAAGAGAAAACTCAGTTATTATTTCGTCCTGAATTTCGTTGATTGTCATTTGAAGACAATTTTTTCAATTTTTGTAACTCGGTTTTCTAAATCCGCAATCGTATCGATTTTATCTGCGAGTTTCATAATTGCCCGACTATTTTCTGCTGTTTGAAGATTTAGCTTAATAATTTCACTCTTAACACCACCAACTTCACTCTTTACTAATTTAATTTCCTCAACCATTTGGTCTTGTTTAAAAACCATTTCGGCAAGTAATTCAACAATCCTATCTTCATTTTTCATAGCTTTTAGTTTATGATTTCATGAATTTAATAATTCTTCCAAGACCTTCTGCCAATTGATCAATCTCTGCTTTTGTATTGTAAACAGCAAATGACGCCCTCACAGTTCCTTCAATCCTGAATCGCTCCATCAATGGCTGGGTGCAGTGATGTCCTGTTCGAACTGCAATGCCGCGTGTATCCAGCATCTGTCCAATGTCAAAATGATGAATACCCTCAATGACAAAAGACTGGACACTGACTTTGTGCTTTGACGTGCCAATTAAGTTAACCGCACGTAAAGCGGATAATTTTTCTGTGGCGTACTGAAGTAATTCGGATTCGTGTACTGCGATATTTTCTTTACCAAGTTCATTTATAAAATTTACTGCTTCCTTTAAGGCGACTACATCGGCTATATTTGGTGTGCCAGCTTCAAATTTATAGGGCAAATCATTATAAGTTGTTTTAGCGAATGTGACATCTTTGATCATCTCTCCACCGCCCATGTATGGCGGCATTTTTTCCAAGAGTTCCTTCTTTCCATACAAAATGCCAGTGCCTGTGGGCCCGTACATTTTATGAGATGAGATGCAATAGAAATCGCAATCCAATTCCTGAACATCAATTTCTAAATGTGCAGCTGACTGTGCACCATCAATAAGAACCACCGCCCCAACTTGGTGACCAAGTGCGATTATTTCTTTAACTGGATTTATTGTGCCTAAACTATTCGATGCGTGATTAACAGCAATAATTTTAGTGCGGTTGGACAGGAGCTTACCAAAGGCTTCCATGTCCAGATCTCCAGTGTTGGTGATCGGAATGATTTTTAAAAACGCTTTCCTTTCCTCACAGACTAATTGCCAAGGAACAATATTGGAATGATGTTCCAATCCTGAAATAATGACTTCATCACCTTCTTTAAGAAAGGCTCTGCCGTATGAAGAGGCGACAAGATTGATACTCTCAGTTACCCCTCTGGTAAAAATGATTTCTTCGGAATGCTTAGCGCGGATGAATTGCTGCATCGCGAGGCGTGTGTCCTCGTATGCCCGCGTTGCTTTCTCTGCTAATGTGTGTATACCACGATGGATATTGGCATTATAACCTTCATAGTAATCTGTGAGTGCTTTGATTACACGTTTTGGCTTTTGATTGGTAGCAGCGTTGTCGAAATAAATTAGGGGCTTTCCATTTACCTCTTGGTGAAGGATTGGAAATTCACTTCTGATTTTCTCAATATTCAAAACCGGTGATTCAACCAGATTACTCATCCCTAAAAATCTTTATGAAGTCGTTCTGAAACTAATTGATCCAAATATGCTTTAAGCGTTTCATTTTTGATAGGCTCCATAACTTCAGATGCGAAGGCATACAATAACATTGACTTTGCGGTTGAGTGAGAAATACCTCTTGATTGTAAATAGAATAATGCCTCTCCGTCTAACTGCCCCGTAGTACAACCATGTGAACACTTTACGTCATCTGCCCAGATTTCGAGCTGAGGTTTTGTGTTGATAGTGGCTGTTTCAGAAATCAAAATATTGCGATTGGATTGAAATGCATTTGTTTTTTGAGCGTAGGGACGAACAAAAATCTTTCCATTAAAAATCCCCTTGGAGCTATCGTTCATAATGCCCTTGTACATCTGATTACTGAAAGAGTTGGGCTTCTTGTGATCTACAACTGTATGATTGTCTGCGATTGTATTATCATTCAACAGATACAATCCATAGAAGTGTGATTCACAATTTTCACCATCGATAGTAATACCGAAATTATTCCGGACTAATTTCCCATTCAAGGTAAGCGTGAATGTGTTGACTTTGCTAGAATTGGATTGATGTATTAGTGTATTTGCTACCTGATAACTGTGGCCATGATCATTCTGAACCTTGCAATACTCGAGCTGTGCGTTCTCTTCAATTACGTATTCTTCAGAGAATGTATGAAAGGCTGGTTGACTTCCAGTTGTGTTGAATTTTTCTATTATAGTAAGTTCACTATTGGGTTCAACAATCGCTAGGATTCGTGTATGTGCTATTACTTGAGAAGCAGTTGCATCATTGATATGTAGAATCAACACTGGCTTTTCAACTTTTGTATTTTCAGGCACGTGAATGAAAAGTCCTTCTTGCCAAAAAGCAGTGTTCACCGCAGCGAATGGATCTGATTCCGAATTGACGAGTTTGTCTAAGTATTGATTAACAATCTCTTTATCTGATTGAAATGCCTCTGCAAGTGTTTTTACCTTCACCTGAGCTTCCGGACTAACAATTTTGGAGAGTTTTTTTGAGTAAGACCCGTTAATGAACACAATAACGTTGGCATCCAGTCCAGGGATAAGGAATTCCTCAATTGATTGAATAGTAGATGAAGCAATTTTATTCTCCCATGAGAAATGCTTTTCTAAATTATTGGCAATAGGAGTGAAGCGGTACTCTTCTGATTTATTAGTCGGTAATCCAAGCCTATCAAAATTAGTAATTGCCTTCGCGCGACTTTCGTTGGCTTCACTAAATTTTACCTTGTGAAAGTTATTGACGATCTCGTTTTTAATATCTTTTTTTTCGGTGATAGCGCTCATAGATCAGGCAACAGCTACTTCATTCTTTATCCAATCGTATCCCTTCGCTTCCAACTCAAGAGCAAGATCTTTTGTGCCGGACTTCACTATTTTGCCTTTGTATAAAACATGGACAAAATCAGGCACGATATAATCCAATAGTCTTTGGTAGTGCGTAACAACAATGATCGCGTTATTTTTCGAACGAAGTTTATTCACGCCATTCGCAACTATACGTAAGGCATCTATGTCCAGTCCAGAGTCAGTCTCATCCAGAATAGCAAGCTTTGGCTCCAACATCGCCATTTGAAAAATCTCATTGCGCTTTTTCTCACCGCCAGAAAATCCTTGATTCAAAGCTCTAGTTAATAACGACTGGTCAATCTCCACTAATTTCATCTTCTCCTTCATCAAGGTCAGAAATGAAACGGCATCAAGTGTTGGCATTCCGCGGTACTCGCGTATTTGATTGAGAGCTGTTTTCATAAAATTGATTGTGCTCACTCCAGGGATTTCTACCGGGTATTGAAAGGCCATGAATATTCCTTCACGGGCACGATCCTCTGGTGATAATTCTAAAAGATTCTTTCCCTGAAAGTCAACTTCCCCTTCCGTAACTTCGTAATCTTCTCTTCCAGAAAGAACGGAAGCAAGAGTACTTTTGCCTGACCCATTTGGCCCCATAATGGCGTGCACTTCTCCTGCATTCACTTTTAAATCGATGCCGTTCAGGATTAGCTTCTCGGCAACTTTCGCTTGTAAATTCTTTATCGTTAGCATGTTCGTAATTTCTATTCTATCCTACACTTCCTTCTAATGTCAACGCAAGTAACTTTTGAGCTTCCACTGCAAACTCCATGGGCAATTGGCTCAATACTTCTTTTGCATAACCGTTTACAATTAACGCTATGGCAGCCTCTTCACTGATTCCTCTTTGTTGACAGTAGAAGATCTGGTCTTCACCAATTTTAGAAGTAGTCGCTTCGTGTTCAATTCGTGCTGAATTGTTTTCCACATCTATGTATGGGAAAGTGTGCGCTCCGCACTGATCTCCCATTAGCAAGGAGTCGCATTGCGAATGATTGCGTGCATTGGTTGCACGCTTTAATACTTGCACTTGACCTCTGTAGCTATTTTGAGATTTGCCTGCTGAGATTCCTTTGGAAACAATTCGTGACCTGGTGTTCTTTCCAATATGTGTCATCTTGGTTCCTGTATCCGCTTGCTGGTAATTGTTGGTAACAGCGACAGAATAAAACTCACCGACTGAATAATCGCCTTTCAAAATACATGAAGGATATTTCCAGGTAATAGCTGAACCTGTTTCTACCTGAGTCCACGAGATCTTAGAGCGATCGCCCGCACAAAGTCCGCGTTTTGTTACAAAATTATAGATGCCACCTTTTCCGTTTTTATCTCCGGGATACCAGTTCTGAACAGTTGAGTATTTGATCTCCGCATCCTTCATGGTATAAAGTTCAACCACGGCAGCGTGCAATTGATTCTCATCACGCATAGGAGCAGTGCATCCTTCCAAATAGCTAACATACGCTCCTTCATCGGCTACAATGAGAGTTCTTTCAAACTGCCCTGTGTTTGCAGCATTAATTCGGAAGTACGTGGAAAGTTCCATTGGACAACGAACACCCTTTGGAATATAGCAAAATGATCCATCGGAAAAGACTGCTGAATTAAGGGTAGCAAAGTAATTGTCATTCATCGGAACCACAGAACCCAGATATTTTTTAATCAATTCAGGATGTTCTCTAACTGCTTCACTGAAAGAGCAAAAGATGATACCTAGTTCACCCAGTTTTTCTTTGAAAGTAGTAGCAACAGAGACACTATCAATCACAGCATCAACAGCTACACCAGTCAATCTTTTTTGTTCAGTAAGTGATATTCCCAGCTTCTCAAATGTCTTGATCAGTTCAGGATCAACATCTTCAAGACTATTCGTTTTACTTTTTTGCTTTGGGGCCGAATAATAAATAATGTCTTGATAGTTGATAGTAGGGTAGTGGACGTTGGGCCATTTCGGCTCCTCCATCTTGGTCCACATTTGGTAAGCTTTCAATCGCCAATCAAGAAGCCACTTAGGCTCATTCTTTTTGGCAGAGATAAACCGAACAGTATCTTCACTTAGGCCTTTGGGTGCTTCATCTGCCTCCAGGTTAACATTCCAACCGTGTTCATACTCTTTTGATGTTATATCCTCAAGTACCTGATTATCCTTACTCATTGTAGCCTATTTAGACTAATTTTAAATTGACCTCAAAAATACTAACAATTAAGAGCTTTTAAGGTTCAATCGCTTATAAATTATTTACTCGGATAGTTTAAGGTTCCGATCGAGACTTTCTTCAAGGGAGATCATTGTTTCGGTCCTTTCAATTCCCTCAACTTGCTGCATTTTATCATGTAGAACCTCTTTTAAGTGATTGGTATCCCTGCAGTGGATCTTCACGAACATCGAATAGTTACCTGTCGTGTAATGAATGTTAGTGATCTCTGGAATCCCTTTCAGTTTGGCAAGAACCGATTCGTATAATGCGCTCTTTTCCAAATAGATACCGATGAAAGCAGTTATGTCGAAGCCTAATTTGGCATAGTTGATTCGCAAAGTTGTTTTTTCAAGTATTCCCGCTTCTTCCATTTTATTCATTCTCACATGGACTGTTCCCTGTGAAACATTCACCTTTTTCGCCACTTCGGTATAAGGCCTTTTGGCATCCTGCATGAGGATTTCAAGGATTTTCAGGTCCGTATTATCAATTTCATAATTCTTGGCCATGATGTGATTTGTTTTTTGATTGATATTCAAATTAATGTTTAAATTATTAAATATTCAGTAATAAAATTAACTAATAATTGATTTTTTATCAACATTAGTATTTCTTTGATGAAGTATTTACAATGTAGGGTGTTGAAATAGGCAGACAAGCCCTCCGATCTCGGGGGTGGAGATAACAGAAAAAAGCCAGGTTAAACTGGTCTAACTGCTCCGTGGAGGTTCGAGACCTTCCTCTACAGCGATTGAATTGTTCTTTAAAATTGTAGGGTGTTGAAACTGGCAGACATACCCTCCTGTCTCGGGGGTGGGGAATACAGGATAAACGCAGGGTAATGGGTTGACCACTAAATGTTTTCTTATGTCCTGCAGCTAACTGCCCCGTGGAGGTTCGAACCCTCCCTCTACAGCAAGGAGGTTTAGTGTGAAGTAGGTTTCAAATCAAGACCCGGAATAGTAGCCGGGTTTTTTTTTACTGTAAAGTTTCCGTTCCTGGTATTGGATGTGTCCGTTGTTCTAGTAACAAACGATTGCTAAAGGGAATTTTTTTTGGCTATTTAGGATTTTGATTTCGATCCTATGAAAGATTTTCCCTGGTATAAAAATTATCCTTCCGGCACTCCCCATGAAATTGGCGCTTTGGAGTATCAATCTCTAATAGAGTTGTTTGAAAAATCCAGTTTGAAGCACAGAGACAAGGTGGCTTTTGAAAACATGGGTGTTCAATTAACTTTTGCTGAGGTTGACCAGCACGCTACTAACTTTGCGGCTTATCTTCAGAATGAACTCGGGTTGAAAAAAGGTGAGCGTATCGCCATCCAAATGCCCAACCTTCTACAGTTTCCTATTGCATTTATTGGATCGCTGAAGGCAGGATTAATTGTAGTAAACACTAATCCACTTTATACACCACGCGAAATGGAACACCAGTTTAAGGATGCTGGTGTATCTGCCATCGTTATCGTTGCCAATTTTGCATACAACCTTCAAACCATTCTGGATAAAGTTCCTGCGAAACATATTATCGTTACTCAAATGGGCGATATGCTGGGAACATTGAAAGGGGCTATTGTTGATTTTGTGGTGAAGCGAGTGAAGAAGATGATCCCCGAGTATCATATTCCTAATACCATAAGTTTTAAAACTGTTTTGAAGAAGGGCGCTTCACTAAAGTATAGTAAGCCAGATATTAAGGTTGAAGATGTTGCGATTCTTCAGTATACAGGCGGAACAACGGGCATTTCAAAAGGTGCCCAACTTTCTCACCGGAACATCATCGCGCATAATATGATGATAACATATTGGTTTAAGCCTTACATGTCGGCTGAACATAAGGACATCATGATCACCGCAATACCGATGTACCACATTTTTGCATTGACAGTTAACGGAGTCTTGATGTATTCATCTGGTGTAAAAAATGTATTGATTACTAATCCGCGTGATATTCCTGGCTTCTGCAAGGAACTGAAGAAACATAAGTTCACCATTATAACTGGGGTTAACACATTATTTAATGGCCTGTTAAATAATCCAGAATTTAAGACTATTGATTTTTCTCAACTAAAAGGCGCTGTCGGGGGTGGTATGGCGGTGCAGGATGTTGTAGCAAAAAAATGGCAAGAGGTAACGGGAACTGCCTTGGTTGAAGGATACGGATTAAGTGAGACTTCGCCTGTTTTATGTTGCAATCCTTTGGACGGAATGCATAGATTGGGAACTATAGGTATACCCGTTCCAAGCACTGAGGTTGCCATATTTGACGATGATGGTAACACAGTAGCATTGGGTGAAAGAGGAGAAATTTGCGCACGAGGCCCTCAGGTTATGAAAGGCTATTGGCAGAGCGACAACGCTGGGGTTTTCTTTGACACTGACTGGTTCCGCACGGGTGATATTGGAATTATGGATGCTGATGGATTCTTTAAAATCGTTGATCGCAAGAAGGACATGATCAAAGTTTCAGGTTTTAACGTTTTTCCAAATGAGATCGAGAATGTGATTGCAGGTCATCCTAAAGTATTGGAAGTTGCCGCGATAGGTGTTCCAGACGAAAAATCGGGTGAAGTAATCAAGGCTTTTATTGTTAAACGCGACCAGAGCCTAACTGAGGAAGAGTTGAAAGACTTTTGTCATAAAAATATGACGAATTATAAAGTTCCGAAATACTTTGTCTTCAGGACTGAACTTCCTAAATCTAATGTGGGTAAAATAATCAGGCGAATACTGAAAGAGGAACAATCTGTGAAAGCTGCTTAGCATATTTATACTTCCTCCAAGGGTATTATTCATCGAACATTCCACTTTACTTCGCGCAAAATTTATTAATCTATGATGAAGATTTCCATTCTAATCCTTGTGTGTTTGACGGCAGTGTTTTGTTCATTCAATCAAACCACAACATACCAAAGCGTAATTACTGGAGACTCAGTTCGATATTCGGAGGAGAAGCACCTTGCCAATATGAGACAACTCACTTTTGGAGGCGATAACGCAGAGGCCTACTGGAGTTTTGATAGCAAGATGATCACTTTTCAATCCAATAATCCGGCATGGGGATTAAAGTGCGACCAGATTTTTTATATGCCTATCGAAGGAAAGAATTTGAATACTGGTTCGAAGCCACAACTCATCAGCACAGGACAAGGACGGACTACCTGCTCCTTTTTTCTAAAGGGAGATAAAAAGATACTTTACGCTTCTACTCATTTGGGAGGTATAGATTGCCCGAAAGACCCGGGACGTATGCCTGGTGGCAAATACCTCTGGCCAGTCTACGATTCGTTTGACATTTTCATCTCTGACCTGAATGGAAAAATTGTAAAGCAACTTACCAACACACGTGGTTATGATGCTGAGGCTACGGTTTCTCCAAAGGGAGATAAAATTGTATTTACATCCACCCGCAATGGCGATCTTGATTTGTATACCATGGACGTTAATGGTAAGAATGTTAAACAGATTACCAATGAAATTGGATACGATGGAGGTGCGTTCTTTTCACCAGACGGCAAAAAGCTCGTGTTCCGTGCCTCACGGTTTACTACCGAAGAAAAGAAAAAGGAATATTTAGATTATTTGAAGCAAGGGTTGGTAGCTCCCACGGAGATGGAAATATTCTCTTGCAATGTAGATGGATCAGAGTTGAAGCAAATCACACACCTTGGCAAAGCGAATTGGGCGCCTTTTTATCATCCTGCCGGAAAGAAGATCTTATTCAGCTCGAACCACAAAGGCACACGTGGGTTTGAATTCAATATCTTCATGATGAATGATGATGGTTCGGGCATTGAACAAGTTACCTACGACAAAGTGTTTGATTCTTTCCCTATGTTTTCACCAGATGGCAAAAAGCTGGTATTCTCTTCTAACCGGAATAATGGTGGAACGAGAAATACTAATCTTTTTGTGGCAGATTGGGTGGATTAGAGCTTAGGCATTAGGACTTGGGCATTAGCTGTGAAGTATTTAAATTTGGCAATGTCTAAGTCCTAAGCTTCAATAACTAATTCCAAAAAAATGATAGGTTTCTTTGAACATCAATATCTCTCCTACAAAAAGAGCCACATTAAGAATCTTTTGGCCTTGGCTAAAGCTGATGGCTTTATGCACGAGAAAGAGGAGAAGATGCTTTTCAAAATTGGAAGGCGTTATGGATTAAAAGATCGCCAGATTAAAACCTTGGTTGATAGCGATGAGAAGTTTCAGGTTATTGTACCCGATAATCATCAGGACAAAATGAATGTTCTTTATGACTTGATGCTAATCGTTTTCGCAGATGGCGTTGTGGAGAAAAGAGAGATTGCCTTTTGTGAGGATATGGTAAAGAAATTTGGAATGAAAAAGGAAGTTGTAAAATGGTTATTGGAAGAAGTATTTGAAAAAGGAACACCACCTCCTCCTGAGGAGTGGGCCGAAATGAGAGAAGAAGCAAAAGCCATGTTTGCTAAGTAGTTTCAATTTTTAAACCCAAAATGATAACCTATGCTAATTAGTACAGGAAGTGGCTGTGAAATTACTCTAATATTTGATTTGCTTTTTAGACTTGCCCAATCCTTATCAAACTCATCAGAACGAAAAGGAATGATCAAATTAAAGTGAAATCCATTTTTTGGATTTTGACGAGATCTGTTTTCTAGACCAAAACCAATCGAAGGACCAACATAAGTCTTATTGTTATAAGGTGCATCAAAAACAATGATGCTTGCATTATAACCATACATCAAACTGGCTGTAGGGGTGATTTTTTTATTGGGAAGAAAGCGAACTACAACGCCACCTGTAAAAGCGAGACGCAATAGATAAGGAACTCCAGCTGAAAGAAAAAACCCAACATTACGGTCTGGAATAAGTGTCAATTTCCCCCCAACAAATCCTCCATAGTCGACACCTATGCCCAGACCAAAACTTCCATGAGAAATCTCATCATCAGGGCTTGAGAAATCTTTTTCATTTTCACTAACTGGTAGGGTTGTGAGTTGTTCGTTGCCTTCTTTGCAGGTAAGTTTTTCCGCAAGTGCGTAGACAGTAATACATTTCCTCAAGAGCGCCTCTACCAAAGTTGGTCTAGCCTGCATTTGAGAGGAGCTTAGAAAACGAACATAGCTTATTTTATTGAGCGAAAAGGAGTCATCTTTGGTAAAGATCCTATCCTCAGATATTGATACAATATCTGCTTTTACATTGGTGCTGTCGTTTAGTACGATAATAGTGTTTTGTCCCTGAACATAATTGGCAAGTAGGCTTAGCGATACGAATAGAAAAGGGCGGATATTCATCACCGTCAGAATTATGGTCTTAGTATTTTCATTTAATCTTTTTTTGATTAATTGACTTTGCGCTAAAAGCCTTGTTTTTTAAAGAATATTCTCAAGTCCCACAAACTTCTCAATAATAATAAGGATTGACATAACACCAAGTAGAATGGGGCATACCCAACGGATGGTGAAGTGAAGATACTTTCTCCAGGCGGAAGTCATGAACGAATCATTTCCCTGAGCCAATTCTTTATCCATATTATCGATACCCCATTTACGTGAGATGAAAACGCACATGAGGCAGCCACCAACTGTTAAACTGATGTCGCACATGTCAGCCACGAAGGTTAAAAAATCCTGACCTCGATAGAACAACAGTTTATTAAATGCCGGAATCATTCCCTGGCTCATCATACTTGGCAACCCAACAATGAAAATGATCAATGCCATTATCCAAACCACCCGGCTGCGTTTCATTTTTTTAGTATCTACCAGGTAGGCAACAGGAACTTCAATTAATGATATAGTTGATGTAAGGGCAGCAAAGCAAACCAGCAAGAAAAAAGATCCGCCAACAATCCGACCTAAGGCAGGACCCATCTCATGAAAAATTTGAGGAAGAACAATGAAGATCAGCGGAGGCCCTGCGGTGGCAACACTATCCACATGTAATTTGTATTGCAGGAAATGTACCAGTGGAAACACCATCAATCCGGCAAGAAAAGCAACCGATGTATCGGCTGTTGCAATGATAGCTGCTGACGATGGAATGTTTTCTTTCTTGCTCAGGTAGGAACCATAGGTCATCAACGTTCCCATACCCAACGAAAGTGAAAAGAAGGCTTGCTTCAATCCATCAAAGAAGGTTTGCATTCTTAATTCGCCAAAGTCAGGTATAAGGTAAAATTTTACACCCGACATGGCATTGGGTAATGTAAGTGCATACAAGATGATACCAATCAAAATAATATAGAGCGCTGGCATCATAATCCTGTTGGCCAACTCAATACCCTTCTGGATACCACGTGAAACAATCATCGCGGTCAGGGCCATGAAGATCAATGAAAAGAGAAAATTCGAACTAGCAAGTCCACTGACGCTACTGAAGTTGAGAATGTCATTTACAAATGAGCCAAAGAAATTGCCGAAGTCTTGCTCATTTAATAAGTCGCCAAACGAAATGTGAAGAAAGTATCCGAAAGCCCATCCCGCTACTACATTGTAAAAAGATAAGATCCAGATTCCGACCATGATGCCAAAGAGCCCCAACATACCCCACCTCTTTCCTCCAAACTTAGAATATGAGCCATAGGCATCGCTACCTGCCGCGCGGCCTATCGCAATTTCGCCTACCATTACAGGATAGCACAAAAGAAGAATACAGAGCAGGTAAACAACAAGAAATATTGCCCCACCGTTTTGCCCCGCAAGGTAAGGGAAGCGCCAAATGTTGCCCAGCCCAACGGCCGAGCCTGCCGCTGCTAAAATGAATCCGATTCTTCCTGAAAAACTACCGCGGTTTGACATTTGGTTTTATTTAGGCCGGCAAAATAGACCTTAAACTAAAATTATCAAAAAAATCAAAATCCACGTTGACTGTTTTGAAATTCAGAGTTTAAGATTCAAAAATGAGATTATCCAAATTTTGAATTTTCAATCTTGAATTTATTCTTGATGGTATGGTACTAATCCTACCGGAATTTGTTTTAAAATTGATGTGAAATTCTTGAAATATTGGATTGGCTATGGAAGAAGAAGGCAAGAAACTAACGACACAGGAGAAGGCGTTACGCATTAATCTAAGCAAAGCTATCTACGGATCGTTTGCAGAAATAGGTGCTGGACAGGAAGTAGCCGCTAATTTCTTTAAAGTAGGAGGTGCCTCTGGTACAATTGCTAAAACCATGTCAGCTTATGATATGAAATTTAGTGATGCCATTTATGGTCAGGGCGACCGCTATGTCTGCGAGGATAGATTGATCCGCATGCTCAATCATGAATATGTCTTGCTTCCGGAAAGACTTCCTCATAGAATTCAAGACACACGTTTCTTCGCTTTCGCGGATACTGTTGAGGTGTTGAATTTCGAACGCACTAATCAAGGGCATGGATGGATTGGATTGAGGTTTCAGAAAAAGCCAGAAGGCCTTTCTAATGATTGTGTTATTCACGTGAAGATGCATGATACTGATCCTCTTCAGCAACAGTTGTCGTTGGGCATAGTAGGTGTAAATCTTATCTACGCTTGCGTATTCATGCATGACCTTGAAAAGATGATTGTTTCCCTCCTGGATGGTCTTACAACTAAGCGGATCGAGATTGATATGTTCCGTCTAGATGGACCAGACTTCAAGCATGTGGATAATCGATTGATGGCGTTGAAATTGGTTAAGAACGGTCTTACTAAAGCTGCTATGTTTGGCCCTGATGGAAAGGTGATGCAACCATCTGAAGCATTGTATAAAAAAAATACACTTGTTCTTCGTGGCCGTTTTCGTCCTGTTACTCATGTGAATGCAGATATGCTTCTTACTTCCCGCAGACGGTTTAGGAGCGAACCTGATGTGGATCGTTCAAAAATGGTAGTTATAACTGAACTAACACTTAATGATCTTGGTCAAGGTGGAACGATAGATGAGAAAGATTTTCTTCATCGGGTAGATATAATATGCTCACTCGGACAAAATGTAATGATTTCTAATTACTTCGAATACTATCGTCTTGTAGATTATCTCTCTAAGATTACGAAAGGTAAAAAGATCGGACTTATCCTGGGTATCTTTGCACTTCAGAAAATATTTGAAGAAAAGACCTACGAAAATATCCGTGGCGGGATACTCGAATGTTTTGCATCACTGTTTGGAACCAATGTTAAACTGTACATCTATCCAGCCTTAAGGAGTGATAATTCACTTTTTACGCTTAAAGATTTTGAGAAGACACTACCAGATAATCTAAAAAGTCTTTTTCGCTTTGTAATGGATAATAATAAGTTGGAAGATATTCACGATGCGAATACTCATAATCTTAATATTATTTCAGACAACGTTCTGGCCATGATTCGAAAAGGCGAACCCGGATGGGAGAAATTCGTACCCCACAAAGTTGCAGAAGCAATCAAAGAACAAGGCCTTTTTGATTATCCTGTTTCTGATGAAAAATCGACCGCAACAGTTAGTTAATTTTAGAGCTTTCCCTCAGCTTTCATCCTGCTAAAATAAGATTTTGCTTCCGCTAATACTTTTGGTGCAAGGACGAAACCTGATAACATGGTAGGTAACGCCATCAAAGCGTAGGCAATGTCAATAATATTCATAACATCTCGCATCGATAGAATGGCGCCTAAAACGATAGTTGACAAATAAAAATAATCGTAATACTTAGCTCGCTTCACGCCAATCAAAAATGAAAGGGCTTTGTTACCATAATAGCTGTAGGAGAACAATGAGGTGATGGCAAAAAAGAAGGCACAGATCAACAATAGATAATTGCCAATGCCAGGCATGGAACTATTAAAAGCTTTCGCGGTAAGAGTAGCACCTTGCGGTGAACAACCGATAATAGGGTCTTGCCACACTCCAGTTACTAATATCGCTAAACCCGTAAGCGAGCATACTAATAAAGTATCGATAGCGGGGCTAAGCATTGAAACTAAACCTTCGCGGATGGGTTCCGTGCTTTGGGAAGCTCCCAATGCCATGGGTGCAGTGCCAATTCCTGCTTCATTAGAGAAAGATGCCCTGCGCACACCAAGCACAATCAATCCACCAAGCACCCCACCCATTGCCGGATTGCAAGTATAGTTGTAATAGTCAGCTCGAAAGGCGTCTGTTATGATCAATAAAAAATAATGAGGAACCTGATCGAAGTGAATAACAAGTATCGCGAGCACTGAAAAGAAATAAATGATGATCATAAGTGGAACCATCTTGCCAGCCCAAACTCCGATTCGTTGAATGCCTCCGATAATTACGAAACCAGAAATGATGGTCAGGAT
>JANOQK010000202.1:0-12935 GCA_031414855.1 Bacteroidia bacterium
CATATAAGGTACAATCATAGAAGCCGGACCTCTGCGCTGTGGCATGTCGGGATAATTTTCTACTTGTGTTCTGTATTGAACAAATGTATTTACACCTTCGTCCATCCAGGTCCACTGACGTTCATCGTTGTTGATGATCATTGGGAAAAAGTTATGACCTACTTCATGGACAATCACACCAATCATTCCCCACTTCAGTCGATCTGAATACGTGCCGTCTTTGTTTGGCCTTCCGAAGTTGAAACAGATCATCGGATATTCCATACCTAATGAAGCACCATGAACAGAGGTAGCTTGTGGATAAGGATAGTCAACGGAATATTTTGAGTATGTTGATATAGTATTTTTTACAGCCTTAGTTGATTCCTGTTCCCACAATGGATTGCCTTCTTTAGGATAATACGACATAGCCAACGGGGTTTTGTTGGCAATCTTTACGGCCTGTGCATCCCATATGAACTTGCGTGAGGAAGCGAATGCAAAGTCGCGAACATTTTCAGCTTTAAATATCCACGTCTTCTTTGTTGTCGATTTTGTTTTCTCGCGTTCACGTGCTTCTTGCTCGGTGCAAATGATAACAGGCTTATCAAAACTTGTCTTAGCTTTTTCATAGCGAGCAAGCTGCTCTGCCGTTAATACATCTTTTGGGTTTTGTACCATGCCGGTAGCGGCAATAATATGATCGGAAGGAACTGTGATGTTCACATCATAATTACCGAAGGTTAAAGTAAATTCACCTTGACCCAGGAACTGCTTGTTTTGCCAGCCCACTACAACGTCATACACACACATGCGTGGAAACCATTGGGCTATTAAATAAAGATTGTTATTGTCTTCGGGAAAATTCTCATAACCTGAGCGAGAATCATTGCGCGATCCACCTCTCGCCCGGTCGGGAACGTTATAAGACCACTCAATTGAAAAAACATATTTCTGACCAGCAGCAAGCGGTTGTGGCAAATCGATGCGCATCATAGTGGCATTGATGGTATGTAGTAATGTCTTTCCGCTGGCATCTTTAATGGATTTGATTTTATGGCCGCCATCAAAATCATATAAACCAAGTTCAGAGGCCATTTCTTTTGTGCTCACCGAATCCTTTACAGAATAGGTATCTGTTGCCGTTGTGAGATTGCCTTTGGCGTTGATGTTCTGATCTAATTGCAGCCATAAATATTTTAGCACATCTGGAGAGTTGTTGTAGTAGGTTATTGTCTCTGATCCTGTAAGGCTTGCATTCACGTCATTCAATTCTGCATTGATAACGTAATCTGCTCGTTGTTGCCAATACTTCGGACCAGGCGCACCTGAACCTGTGCGATATTCATTAGGAGTTGGAAGCATCTGATCGAGTTGCTCAAATTTTCCCTGCCATTTTGGAGTTTCCAGCTTTACTTCCTGTGCCCAGGAAAGAGTTGAAGTGGCAAGTAAAAGAAGAAGAAAAAATTGTTTCATAGGAATGAGATTAATTACACGTTTTTATTACCAAAATATCCGGTCTTTCATTAGAATCAAGGCGATTCCCGCAATAGCGGATGAGATCACCATCTTCCAATCTCTTCTTGGAGTTTTTAAAAAATCGACTGAAATATAGCTAAGACCGAGAAACAGTGCCACAACTATTATTTGACCTAATTCGAGGCCTAAATTAAAGGCCAAAAGCTGGGATAATATAGACTGATCTTTGCCAAGGATGGCTTTTAAATAGTTGGAGAAACCCATGCCGTGAATGAGCCCAAAGCCAAGTGCAAACCAATAATTGATCTGAACATTCCTTTTCCCAATGGTTTCTTCTTTGCGGAAAAGGTTGGAGACAGCTGTAATGAAAATGGTGAGAGGAATCAGGAATTCAATAAGTTCAGTTTTGCCAGAAATGATCCGGAGGGTGGATAAAGCTAATGTGATAGAATGCCCAATGGTAAAAGCTGTCACCAGAATAAGGATCTTCTTCCAATCCTGCACGACATACACCGCACAAAGAGCCACCACAAATAGAATATGATCGTACCCATTTATATAATCCAGAATGTGATCCTTGCCGAGGCCGAAGTAAAGTGCAAACTCGCTCATCTGGTAGTTTGTAATTTGAGGATCGTAAATGTAATAGTAACTTGCTAAACTTTGTATGCCTTCGTTTTAAAACTCATATGATATCACTGATTTATTCCCTGTTCTTTTTTTTGCATCCCATTCACCTGTCGGTAACGGAAATCACCTACAGCGAAAAAGATAAAGCCATTCAGATTACATCACGCATTTTTATTGATGATCTGGAACTCTCCATTCAAAACCAACTGAAACAGCCAACACTGGATATTCTGGAGCCAAAAAACGGATTAACTCTGGATCAGATGGCGTCAAGATATTTGAAGGAACATATGAAAGTGAAATTGGATGGCAAGCCGCAAACCATTAAAGTGCTTGGACATGAAATTGAGGATGTCGCTGTTGTCTTTTACATAGAAATAGAAAATGTAAAAAAGATCAAATTGCTAGAGGTGCACAATGATGTAATCATGGAAACACACGATGATCAATCGAATATTGTACACGTAACCTATAAAGGACCTGTTAAAAGTGTGAGACTTTTGCGGGATAAGCCATCAGAAGTATTTAAGTTTGAAACCAAATAAACCACCGCACCCCTTCCCTCTCCTTCAGGAGAGGGTGTCCAAAGGACAGGTGAGGTAAAACTAAAAATCATATGCGTCAAAAAATTGTAGCCGGTAACTGGAAAATGAACAAGTCACTTGAGGAAGCACACATCCTCACTGCGGAAATCATAGGGATGGTAGCCGATGAAGTAAAAGGACATGCAAAAGTGATTTTATGCACTCCTTTTCCTTATCTAATTCCTGTAAAAAACCAGTTAGGCTCGTCCAAACTAATTTCCGTTGGAGCTCAGAACTGCAGCGAACATGATTCTGGCGCTTATACAGGCGAAGTCTCTGCGCCTATGCTAAAGTCTATGGGTATTCCATATGTGATCATTGGGCACAGCGAGCGTAGACAATATTTTGGTGAAGACGGAAAATTATTGGCAACTAAAGTTGACAAGGCTTTGACAAATGGCATCACTCCTATTTTCTGTTGTGGTGAACCATTGGAAATACGAGAGAAGGGAACGCACGAACAATTAGTAAAGAAGCAAGTGGAGGAAAGTCTTTTTCATTTAAGCGCTGAAGCTCTACAAAAAGTAGTCATTGCCTATGAACCCGTTTGGGCAATAGGTACTGGAAAAACGGCAACTTCTCAACAAGCACAAGACATGCATGCGGTTATTCGCAAACATCTTGCTTCCAAGTATGGAGCAGTAGCAGAAAACATTTCCATCCTGTATGGTGGCAGCGTGAAGGCAGATAATGCCAAAGAACTTTTCTCTTGCGCAGATGTAGATGGAGGCCTTGTGGGAGGCGCTTCATTGAAGTCGAGAGAGTTTGTGGAAATCGTAAAGGGAATTTAGTCGATGATCAATTAGTCGATTAGCCAATCACAGGCATTGACTAATTGACAATTGAACCATTGAAAATTATGTATTACACCCGTCTTCAAGTTATTTGTGATCCTGAGTTCTCTGAAATTCTAATGGCAGAAATTGCCGAAGTAGGATTCGATACCTTCATGGAAACCGAAAAAGGATTCGAAGCTTTTGTAGAGGAAGAAAAATTCGATCACAATTACCTGGAAAGCATCAAAGAAAAATACAAACATGTTAACCCGCTAATCTTCTTTCAAGACAAAATTCAAAAACAAAATTGGAACGAAGAGTGGGAGAAAAGCATTGAGCCCATTATTGTAGATGATAAATGTTTGGTGCGGGCCGAATTCCACAAGCTAGACAAGAAGTATCCCTACGAGATTGTCATTACGCCTAAGATGTCGTTTGGAACCGGGCATCATCAGACCACTTATTTGATGTTGAAAAGCCAAATGAGGGTCGATCATAAAGGCAAACGGGTAATGGATGCCGGATGTGGCACTGCTATACTTTCTATTATGGCTTCAAAACTTGGCGCCAAAGAGGTGGAAGCATTTGACATCGATGAATGGAGCACTGTAAATGGAAAAGAGAATATTGAAAATAACCAATGCCCAAACATTCATCTATATCAGGGCAAAATCAGTGAGATGAAGTTCACTGGTAAATTTGATGTCATCCTTGCCAACATTAACAAAAATGTGTTACTGGCCGAAATGAAATCGTATGCCGATTATTTGTCTGTAACAGGCCAACTTTTATTAAGCGGCTTTTACACACAAGACATTGATGACCTAAAGCAGGAAGCTGCCAGGTATGACCTAAACGAAGTTTTCCGTGATGAGAAAGAAACCTGGGCTTCTTTATTACTTCAAAAGAAATAGCGGCCACTCATTTGCGTTTACACTTCAATTCTTCCGTCCAAATGCCCAAGCCTTCGCTGAAGCTTCGGCTGGCAGGTAAGTCCTAATGCCTAATTGTATTAGCACTTTCAGCATTTATTTGCGAATTTCAAGGCTTTTATAGCGTGAAGCAGTTAGCATCATTTGTGTTCATTCTCCTTACGGGGATAACTTCCTCCTTTGCTCAATCCAGCAACCCGGCTGCCTATAAACTTAGCTATCAGGACAGCCTTCGGGTTATTCTGGAAAACACGAAAAATGTAGATGCTATGGCGGTGGGTGCAGCCATAGGTACTATCTGGAACGGACTGGGTATGGATCAGCAAGCGGTAATCAAAAACCAGTTAAAGCTGATGAAGCAAAGGGGCTATAAGCTCCGCCCACATGTTGTCAACTACTTGGGTGCAATTGTCAATGCCATCAATCGTGAAAGTATCGATCCGGTTAAACTAGTTAATTATATTAGGATAGCTGGACTGGTCATTGAAAATGAGGACATCAGTAAAACAGCTGCCTTCTTCAAGAACAGTAGAGATTTTTTTGAACATCATGCCCTGCATTACGAAAAGTCTTTCCGACTGTATGCACGCGATGATCAATATCAATTTGATTACATAAAAACAGAAACAATTCCTGATCTCCCTGATACTGCAACTCAGGAAAATCAATTTGATCAATGGGACAAGCAAGCCGCAACAGAACCAACAACATGGGAAGAGCCTCCAGTTGATACGGTTGCCCAATCCAGCGAAGTCTCCTTGCTGCTGCCTCCTGAACCACAACCTGTACTCAGTGGACCCATCATCAAGTTTGACAAAATCACACTCAATTTTTCTACACCTTATGATTCTGCTATTCTAAAAAACACCAAAGGCTCGCTTTCACTTCTTGATAACATCTTTGTTGGCGAAGGAGGCAAGTTTGATTGGAGTCCGGCCGGTCTTAGTCCAGATTCAGTGTATTTTGAGTTCAATGCTTACAATTTCAACGTTACAAAACCCCATTTAAAAACAGATCAAGGTAAGCTCACTTACTTGGGAAAAGTAAGGGGCAAGGTAGATGGTGTTTTTGAATTCAAAAGTGCGAAACACAAAGACCCAGGCAGTTCCAACTATCCTCGGTTCATGTCCTTACGAAGCAATATTCCAATTCTTGGATTAGCGGACGAAGGAATGAAGTATACAGGTGGTTTCGCTCTCAATGGCAAACGAATTTATAGTTCCTCTGTCGATTCAGACTTCGCAACCCTTGAGGTAGAGAATGAAACTGATAAGAAATTTGAAGCTCGCTCACGACTGTTTGAATTTCAAGATTCAGCTATTTTTTCCAAACATGCTCTTATAAAAATTTTTCAAGAGAACGATTCGATATTTCATCCGGCTGCAGAGTTGAGATATGATTATAGTAAAAAAAGACTAGTCGTTCAAAAGGGGAAAGGTCAGATGAAGGATGCTCCATTCAATTCCTCATTTTTTAATGTTGATTTTGCAGTTGAGCGATTGCGCTGGGATTTGAAATCCGACAGTATGAATTTATTCGCTGCCGGAGGGCGCAGCCAAGCCTCTATGATCATTGAATCTATTGACTTCTATGATCCGGAAGATTATCGCTTGCTTGGTGGAATTGGGTTTGTCTATCACCCGCTGGCACTTGTGGCAAATTATTCCATTAAAAATGGAGTGAGGGAATTTTATGTAGACGACTTGTCAAGAAATTCAGGCATCAAGTACGAAGCCATTAGTAAAGGGATGAATTTTCTTGCTCAAAAGGGGATGATTGGATTCAATTCTATTACGGGGTTAATACAGGTGAAAGATAAGACTCTTCATTTTTTTGATGCCTACAAAAATAACTCTGATTATGATAACCTTAAAATACATTCTGTAACAGATGGCCCGGCTAACGCCACCATTAACTTTCCAAAAGGGAGAATGACCGTGCGCGGTGTAGAAGAATTCAAAGTAAGTGATTCATTAAATGTGGTGATCAAACCAGACAGCAGCACGATTACGATATTAAAAGACCGGGACATTAAATTTGACGGCAAAATTACTGCTGGAAATTTTGAGATCAATGGAAAAGACTTCATGCTAAAATACGATAGCTTTTTCATTAACCTGAATCACATTGATTCAATTCGCTTCTACATTACAGAGACAAATGCTAAAGGACAGACCACTCGAAGAAGAGTGAATAATGCTATGGTCGGTGCCGATTCAATTGCCTCCATTGTGGGAGGCTTACCGCATGAATCTTCTAAATCATCAGGAACTCTTTTTATCAGCAGGCCAAACAATAAATCGGGACGGCAAAAACTACCAAATTTTCCGCGATTAGATGCTGCCGCTGGTGGTGTAATCTATTTTGATCGCAGAGAAGTGCTCAATGGTGTGTATGATCGTTCCGTCTTTTTTGTAGTACCTCCTTTTAAATTAGATAGTTTAAATGATGCCGATCCCGGATCAATCAACTTTGAAGGTACTTTTTCGTCCAGTGGAATGTTTCCAAATTTCAAGGAAAAACTTCACACCATGCCAGACAAATCACTTGGATTTATTCACGATGTACCAGAATCAGGATATCAATTGTTTCAGGGTCAGGGAAAATTCTTTGGGGGCATGAGTCTCGATAATTCAGGTATTCGTTCAACTGGAAGAATCGATTACCTCGCAGCTAGCGTAGAATCGAAAGACTTTGTTTTCTATCCAGACTCCATTCTCGGAAAAGGGACAGTCGGGGAAATAAAAGAAAAACAATTTGGCTCAGTGCTATTTCCACAGGCTACTTTGACTGAATATCAATTAAAGTGGCTGCCCAAGCAAGATAAATTCACTCTTAAGAATTTACGCGATCCTTTTGATTTATATAACGCCACAGCACAGCTCAATGGCAAAATGATCGTCTCCAAAACAGGATTAAGTGGAGCGGGAAAATTGATAACGAGAGGATCAGAGTTGACATCTTCTGAGTTAAAGTTTAGCGCAAAAGATTTTTCGGCACGCCATGCCCGCTTTGAAGTAAAAACAACTAATCCTGATAAGCCAGCTTTAGCGGGTGACGATATTAATCTGCGATTCAATCTGGAAAAAAACTATGCGGACATCAGTCCGGAAGTAGAAGGTATTGCCGCAATTGAATTCCCATATGCTCAATTTAAAACTTCCATTACCGATGCACGATGGGATTTGAGCACACAGAAGATATCCATGACGAAAGACAAGGATGTACCAATTGAAAACTCTTATTTCTATACCACTCGTAAAGAGTTAGATTCCCTTGTATTCAATGCCGAAAAGGCCGAGTATGATATCCAGACACAACAACTTAAAGTAAGCGGCATTCCCTATATCGTTGTGGCCGATGCAAAAATTACCCCTGAAAATAATGAGGTATTAATTTTAGAAAATGCCAAGATTGGGCAACTTAAAAATACACGAATAGTGTTGGATACCCTCAATGGCTATCACCAGCTAGCGGATGGTGTTGTTGATATTATTTCTCGTAAGGAATTTTCAGGTTACGCAACCTATCAATATGTGAATTCTGTGAATGATACCTTTGCCATCAAGATGACAGATTTTCATTTGGAGGCGATTACTGAACAAACAAAAAACAAAAGACAATCTGATGAAATCCAAGCCACTCAACAAACAGTAGGTAACGGCACTGTTATTGAAACGGAAAAAATAATTTTGGCTCCCCGGATATTTTACAAAGGAGACCTGGTCATGTATGCCACAAAGCCTGCCCTGCAATTACGTGGGTTTACCAAACTGGATCTAAAGAAAATTAAAAACTACAACACCTGGTTGCGATATGAACAAAGCGGTGATGAAAAAGAAATTTTCGTTGACTTTGATAATGCATTGACCGAGGAGGGACGAAAAGCAGAAGCAGGTTTGCACTTCAGCACGGACAATAGTCTCTACATCACCTTTGTCTTTGATAAGAAGGCCGATGAGGATGATGATTTCTTTTTGCCAAGTGGCTCTCTTTTCTTCGACAAGGAGACCGGTGAGTTTAAAATTGAAGACCGTAAGAAAGCGGCAGGCGAAAAACTTTCCGGAAAAGTATTTGCCTATAATGAGGAAAAGCAGGAAGTACGCTTCGAGGGGCCAGTCAATTTCTTCAAAGGCAACAATGATTTCAAAATGACTGCTTCTGCATTGGGATCTGGTAACCTCGAAACAAATGAGATAAGAATGAACTCCTTTCTCATGACCAATATGAATATACCCACCATGGCTTATCAGCTGATGGCGTTAAATCTTATTGACGTAATGAAGGCAGAAGGTGCCCCGGAAGGTCTGGGGGATCAAACAGAATTGCTATATAAAATCGCGGACATTGTTGGTGAAAAGGCAGTAAAAGATTATGAACAGCGGTCATTACAAAATTACACTTCGCTAAGTACCATTCCTGCTTTAATACAACCACTTGTTTTTGCGAATGTGAATTTGAAGTGGTCCCAAAAGTTTAAAGCCTTCTACAGTGAAGGTAATCTGGGATTGAGCAACATGGGAAAGTATGATATCAATGGGGCCTTCGAGGGATTCATGGAGATCAGAAAAAATGAAGACGGCTCACCTGTGTTTCATGTATTTGTAAAGGCCTCTCCGGAAGCCTGGTATTATTTTGGTTTTGAAGATAATCGCCTGATGTTGCAATCTTCTAACCAGGCCTTTAATGATCTCATCTCTAAGAAGACCAATGCGGCCAAAGCAAAAGTGGGTGAGCTAATCTTTATTCCCGGCAGTGATGAAGAAGCGTTGGCTTTTATCAATCGGTTCCGTCAGAACTACTACGGTATTGAAGCACCCTATGATTTAGGTGGGGGATCATCCGAGGCAAAAAAGAAGGAAAAGAAAAAAGACGCGAAAGACGAAGATGATGGCTTCTAAATCATTTTAATTAATTCACTTTCATTATTTGGTTATCGAATTCGAATGTCTTCCCATTCGTCATCAGGATGCTAAACTTTAAGTTTAAATGGGTCTCTTTGAATGGTTTTTTCGAAAGTCGGATTCTATACGAGTCATTGTAATGAATATCCGCCATATCCTTTATAAAACTGTCTATACTTTTAAAATCAATAGTGTAAGAATAAGCAATTTCAAATCTGTCTGTAATATTTTCACCTGCACCGATATGGTCATTCTCATCCGCCAATGCTATATAGCTTGACGCTAGTATTTCTATTTCTTGAAAATGTTCGGTCGCTTTTGACTCTACGGGGCTGCACGCACTAACAGTATTAATAAAAAGGTTGTTTGTATGGGCATGACGGGCCACAAATTCCATCTCAGTAACATCGAGCATCTTGTAGACGGCATCAAATGGATATGCTTTCATGGTGTCTATGTCCTCATTTAATGAATTGGTTGTCCTCAAACCGAAAGATGTGATCGTAAAATCTTTAACATCAATATCACCACATCCGCATCCACCACATAGTAAATTGCACGAAATAGGTATTGCTCCTATAAATATCAGCACCAGAGCTATGGTCGCAATTTTTTTCATGTTACGATTCGCTTTTTGATATTCCTTCTGACTCAATCAATTTTTTTCGTTGTCGATCAGACATTCTTCCGTGAATCATCATGAGAGGCCAGTAAAGACAGTAGGAAAATCCAGCAATCATGGCAGCTGGCCAGTAGTCGTTAAAAAAAGTGGCAATTAAAACACTCCATAAGGGCACCGCCCCCATTATGAAATTAGTCTTGATCTTCACTTTAGTATCAAACAATTCAATTTTGTTTAGTTCCAATTCAACCGCATTACTCAGCGCATATCGATACATCAACATAAGGGTAAAAAACACTCCTGTTGCCCCCAATCCATAAATGATCATCAGATCAGCAACATCGTTCCCTGAGATCATTCCTTTTAATTCCTGAATTAGAGTTGCATCGTTTAACAGGTACGCGATGCCGAACTCTATCAGCTTTGTAAGGAATTTTAATGGGTAGACATAAAAAAGAACAATGATTAGAAATAGTGTGTTAAGTACAATTATTTTTCCGTGACGCAATCCGTATCGCAAATAGAAAATATAATGTTCATGCCAAATGAGAATAATAAACACTACACATAGAAAAAATGGAATAAGATCAATTACGAATCGTTGAATTTGATGAAAGTTAGTAGGTGGTGAAGTTGAAATCAGGAGCAGGGTGATCGCTAAAGCAAACACAGCATCGCTGAAATTTTCCAAACGCCCAGGTTCTTCCCCACGATGTCGGAATTCTTTGTTCATTCCGATATAGTGCTTTTTTAATCCTTCTCTGATCATACAGTTAACAGGTTAGGCCAATTAAGATTGATTCCTTTCGATATTTTCAATTTCACTCTGAAGTGGTGGTAACACATCCGGGTGAAAGGGCGATTCATCTTGATGAATTTTAATTGCTTTTTTTGAAAAGTAAATCCCAAGTGCCAAAGAAACAATGGCGCCCACCCAAATACCAGGCAAATACGCAATGAACCAGAAATAATCATACGCCCCATGGAGCAATGTCGCTATACCTAACGCATACAAGGAATAATATCCTTTTTTGTGTTCGAACTTTGCTTTGCCAAGGTAATACCCCATTAACACTGCAAAAGCCGCATGAGCCGGCACTGCTGTGAACATTCGAAGAAAGGCCGTACCCATGCCACCTTCTGCAACATATAAGATGTTTTCAAAAGTAGCGAAACCCATCCCCACCATTACCGAGTAGACAATACCATCAAATGGCTCATTGAAATTTTTATCGCGATAGAGTACGCCACGCACAAAAACAAATTTGCTAAACTCTTCTATTAACGCGACCAAAAGAAAGGCATGAATCGCTTGTTCTCCAATATCATGTTCATCAATTGGCACCACAGAACTGAGTGGAATACTTATTATGAGAGTTAGAACCGTACTTAGTATACCATAGATAAATGCCTTAACCAATAAACCGATGGGCTCGCGTTCATGTTTATCTTTTAAATAAATATAAAGCCCAATGGCTAAACCAGGTGCAGTAGCAATGGCTAGAAGAAAAAAAATATTCATTCAGTAATAAGTGACCAGTTGATATACAAAATATAAGAACCAATAATTGCCATCATCAATGCTTTACTGATTACCGCCTTGAATATGGCCAGGTTCTCATTTCTTTGGAGAATCAGAAAACCCGACAGGAGCAGCGCTATGACTAATGTCATCGTTCCAATCAGCATCATTTGCGAAAAGCCTTCCAGGTGGAGAAGATAAAAGAGCAACCCTATGGTGGCCACGGCAAGTGATATGTGCATTACTTTCCATACGATCAAAATAAGCAGATCAATAAACGTTTTGGAGGTTTCTTGTTGATGTGCTTTTTCAATAGCTGCCGGGATCATAAATGCGGTAATGAAAAACACGCCAGCTAGTGTGCTCAATCCAATCATCACCATTTCACTGGCACCTGGTTGGTTAAGCCGATTAAATAGAAAACCAATAATCGTTATTACCGCAGCAATTAATTCCACTTTAGGAAGGATCACTTTGGCCAGCAGGGCAGAAAAGTTTTGCTTGTCGTTCATATAAAGGTTAGGCTAGTACTAGGTGAATGTACCAAATACACTCGTTACTTTCCAATTCAGATTGAGTGAGACTACTCTAATTTTTGTCAACATTTTTCTTGAATAGATCCTGCGAGGCAATGTTCCAATTGTAGACAAGTCTTTCGTGGTCGGCATTACACTTATTAATAATGGAATTGACGAGATCTATTTCCTCTTGCGTAGGTTTTTTGGACAGCACCTCCACAATTTTGGCAAAATCAGCTTTAGCAACTTGCTGATAATATTCAACCAGGGTAATGGTTTGATCGCGAAACTCTAAATCTGCATTAAAGCCTGCCTTAGCCCTCAAGGCCGGAAGAACGGTATCCGCTGTTTTTATAACGTGCATCCTCTGGTGATCGATTGGCTCTGCTTTCTCCTTTGAGAGTAGTTCCCACAATTGATCGTATTCTTTCGACACCTTGAAAAATTGTAAGTAAATTTCTCGCCAATAGTTATTGACAGCCGTAATTCTTGCCATCTTTTGTTCCAGTTCAATATCCCCTTTGCCATCCACCACTTTCATATTGTTTTTATTGGCATATACTTGCTGCGATTTTCGCAAGTTCGCAGTGGCTTTGTTTACTTTCTCCTCTGCTTTGTCTTCTGCTTTCCAATAGGCCTCCATGGCCTCAAATGAATCTTTACTTTTTCTTTTTAATCCAATGATGTCCCTATAGTCTAGCTCAAAAGCATGTTGATACTCGTTTAACGTTTCAACGGCCTCATCGCGCAGGCGAAAGTCTCCATCCAATGAAGGCATACTTCTAATTTTTTCTTTGGATTGAATGATTTGGTCAATGACTTCTCTTCTTTTGGTTTCCAGGAGTTCAAATTCATCACTATGCACGTTGTATGAGATGTATTCAAAATTTTTCTGCACCGCCACAGCCATCTCCTTCATGATGTAGTTATTGTAATCGCTGGGGTTTTTAAAATTGAAATCATCTTCCTGGGCGTAGCCGTGCAAGGCG
>JANOQK010000203.1:0-6119 GCA_031414855.1 Bacteroidia bacterium
CCTCCCTTGAAAATGGATTGCGGCTCATGCAAAACCAGAAGATTTGTCGCGAGGAACTCTTTCGATTACGCCTTCACCACCCTTGCACATCAACTTTTTCCAGAAGTTTTGCTCGACAAAAACGAATGAATGCGAAAACAAAAATTGTAAGTACAAATGTCGGTGGACGGATTCATCTCAGGGTCAACGGTGAAATAGATTGGGTGGTGACGCAATTGATTTCCAGAACAGGAAAACTGACGATAAATTATTTTCTCGGGCCCATCGTTGCTGAGATCGCGGCCTTTTCTTTATTTAGGGCGACAGGAAATCAGTACTCTCAATTGGCAGCGATAAAGTAGTGGTAGCCTGATTGTTTATGGAAGGAATCTCATGACCTATGAAGTTCCTTTTAAGCTTAGAAATGATGAGTCCTATTAATTAAATCTAGTCCTTACGATCTGAATCATCTATCGCTTCCATGATGGAGTGAACAATTTCATCCAGTCTTTTAGCAGATTTATCTAAGTGGGACACAATAGTTTTATCTTCTTCGGATAGATTCATCCGATCAATTAGTGTCACCAACCCAAGAATACTAGCCAATGGTGCCCTGAGTTTGTGGGCTGTTATAAACGCATATTCTTCTAGTGCTTTGTTTTTGGTCTCCAACTCTCGCGTGCGATCTTTAATGATTTGCTCGAGATTATCATTAATCGATTTGATTTCATCCGATTGTGCTTCTATTTCAGTTTTTTGCTCTTTCAATTGCAGGTGACTATTTTTAAGTCTCCTGAATAGAATAGCAATCAATAGTAAAAGAACAGTGCCTATCGATATAATGATAATTAAATAGGTCTGTTTTAGAGTTTTGTCCTGAATGACCAACTCTTGAACTTTTAGCTGCATTTGTTGGATATCCTTTTCCTTATTGAGAAGGCTTACCTCATTGTCTGGATTAAATGTTTCAATAAAATGGTACAAATCTATATTGACGTACCGCGCGATAATAGATTCTATGCTCTCATTATATTCTTTACTATGAAAGTATTCGTTTAGCGGTTCATCCCAATCGCTTGTTATAGGCAGGCCGATTCCACGACCTTCATAACGCTTGGTTAGAAAATTTTGCCGATTCAAATTATTTAGACCTTTATCCAGATTGATTAAGTAAACGGGCAAACTCAAGTAGCCAAAGCTATTTTTACGGGTGCCCAGAACTTGAATAAGTTCTTTGCTCGCCCCCGTATATTCAATTTTAAAGGCTATTTTGTTTTCGTCCCTGAGTTGCTTTAGGTCCTTTTCCAAAACGGTTCCCTGGGCAGTTAATGCAGTAGTGCCTGCAAAATGTTTCCTCAAATCTTCCTTTGTTCTAACAATAGGAATGTCAGGAGTGGAGACCAGTACGGCTATGTCCGACATATAGGATGGGGAAAATTTCATAAACGCTCTTCGCTCTTCTGTAAAGGAAAACCCGGCTACGCCAAAGGTGCCTGCAGTTTTTTCATTCTTGATATGGTTTATTACCTCAGCGAAGGTTCCTTGTTCAATCCAGCGTATGGAAAGGTCTATTTGATAATGGTCTAGCAGGTATTTTTGAAATCCGTTTATGAGGTCGACTTCAATACCCTTAAGTTCCCCGGAGTCTTTATAACCAAAAGGATTGTTGGGGAACCAATAGATGGTGATAGTGCCTTTCCGAGAGCTTTTGATAGTTTCCCAACTGATTGAATTTTCTTGCGCACAGACTGACAGGCAAGTGAATAAAATTAGCAGGACACTAATATAGAAGGGTCTCATTTCCGTGTGAAATTAATCTTTATCTGGGATCAAAAAGTAAAAAAATGAATTTTACATGGCTGGATTACAATCAAAAAAATAGTAGCTCCAGTTTCAATGGCCGTGATCAAGACATATACATGTGCATATGGGTTGGTTCCTTCTAAAGTGGAAATAATTCAAAGAGGAAATTGAAATTTTAGAGAATTGCTTTTTTAATATGTTCGCCTATTCTGATGGGAGGGCAAAGTTTTTAATAGTATTGAAAAGTTAACTACTCGTAACCCCAACTCTCTCGATCTTCCCTACCAGAAAGATGTATGAGCATGCACCGATCACACCAAGTGCTCCAACAAATACGAGGGCAGGTTTGAAGTTTCCGCCACTCGCCAGAAAGCCAATGACGATAGGGACAATTATGGAAGCGAGGTTTCCCATAAAATTAAATACACCCCCAGTCAATCCTATTAAATGTTTAGGTGAAAGTAGAGATACAAAGATCCATGAGATCAACGCCATGCCTGCGCCAAAAAATGCGGTGGCCATAAAAAAGATAACAAGCGTTGTGTCTTCCGTATAGTTTGCGCCTACAATACATCCAGATATCAGTAAGCCAACAATAATCGGAGTCTTCCGTGCCATGCCAACTGATTTTCCTTTGCTGATAAGGTAATCCGAAAGAAATCCAGAGAGGAGTAATCCAGCGCATGCAGCCAAGAAAGGTATGGATGCCAGGTAACCAGATTTAATAAAACTCAATCCGCGGTATTGCACCAAGTAGGTAGGAAACCAAGTTAGAAAAAACCAAAGCATTGCATTTACACAGAACTGCCCGATGTATATTCCCCACAACGTTCGGCTGGACAACACTTGCTTCCAGTCTTCCTTTTTCCAACCTGCTTTTTCAGCGGGTGCTTTTCTCTCGAACACACCACCACCTTTTTCAATGTAATCCAACTCAGACTGATTCACACGAGGATGTTGCAGTGGATCCCTATAAAAAAGATACCAAACAATGCCCCAAACAAAACCTGTCAAACCCGTAACAATGAACAACCCTCGCCAGCCTGCATATACTTGAATCGCCACCAGAACAGGTGTTAAAAATGCAAGGCCAATAAACTGGCCAGAAACATACAGAGCAATTGCTGTTGCACGTTCATGTTCCGGAAACCAACTTGTAACAACCCGATTATTGATTGGATAGGAGGGCGCTTCAAAAGCACCTGTTGCTAAACGAAAGGCAAATAGACTTGCAAATCCTCTTACGAATCCCTGAAGCAAAGTGGCGATAGACCATGTTACTAAACACAAGGCATAGAATAAACGAGGAGCAATCCGATCTGCCATCAACCCACCAGGTATTTGTAAGGCTGCATATGTCCAGCCAAAGGCGGAGAATATTAGACCTAATTGTACAGTTGATAATTGTAACTCTCCACTAATGGCAGTTGCCGCTACTGAAATATTTGTGCGGTCAAGGTAGTTGATCATTACATTGACGAAGACAAGCCCCAACATGGCATATCGTATGCGTGTTCCTTTTAGCTGATCGATTACCGGTGTCATAGTTGAAATGTTTTTTAACCTACCAAATTTTGTCCACAGTCCTCAGTCGACCGTGACCTGTCGACCGATTACTATTTCGCTGTCCAACCACCATCCACCGTCAACATCGAACCCACCATATAACTGCCAGCATCGCTTGCCAAAAAGATAGCGGCTCCTTGTATTTCGCGAAGCTCTCCCCAGCGGCCAAGTGCAGTTGCGCCAACAATAAATTTTTTTGACTCTTCTGTATCAGCGATAGGAATATTCATTTCGGTTAAGAAAGGTCCGGGACAAATTGCATTGACGGTGATATTAAAAGATGCAAGCTCTAGCCCAAGCGCTCTTGTCATTTGCACCACAGCGCCTTTGCTGGATGTATAAGGGGTTCGATTTGATAATCCTACCAAACCAAGAGTGCTGGCCATATTAATAATCCGACCGTATTTCTTTTCTTTCATGTAAGGTGTCACTGCCCTAGAGCAAAGCCATGTTCCCGTTACGTTTACATTCATCACTTTGGTAAAGTCATCATGTGTAATCTCATCAATTGGTCCGCGAATGTTTATGCCGGCACTATTAATTAAAATATCAATTCGACCGAAGACCTTCATCGCTTCTTTGGCCATGGCCTCAGTTTTCTCCTGATTGGTAATATCAGCCGCATACGAAATAGCTTTGATGCCATACGATTCACCAAGTTCCTTTGCAGCCTGAACGCCTTCTTCAGCATTTCGATTTACCAACATCACATTAGCGCCTGCCGATGCAAGACCAGCAGCCATGGCGAGACCTAAGCCTTTTGAACCACCGGTAATAATAGCTGCCTTGCCCGTAAGGTCGAATTGTTTGATGCCGGGTAATTGGTCTTTGTTCATCATTTAATTAGGTTATTTCAATCCCAAATCATTTTGACTGTATGCAAGACAAGAGACGATGTTATTTTCTTCAGCAGCAAGCTTATCCTCTGCGCTTAATGAAGATATCCTCGGAAGCTCTTCTTTAAATTTGTTTTGCTTCACCATGCGAAGAGCCTTTGCTAGTTCTTTCCCTGTTGTATCTTCAAATGTTGCCCAGTATTCGGGTTTTAAACAAGGGATCTCTAACGGATCGCGTGTGATCATCTCTAAACTAAATGTGACACTAGGATTATGCTCTTCGCAGATCGCCACCATCTTTTTTAAATCCAAAAAACCTTTACCCATCGGGACTTCTGATAATAAGAAGCCATCGGCATATTCGGAGACACCCATGTCTTTTACATGTGTGCTAAAAACGTAAGGCGCTAATGTTTGAACAACTTCCATTGGGTCTTCGAGCAGTGCAATACTATTTCCAAAATCAAGTGTAACTCCGATGGACTCGCTGTCTAATGTCTTTATAATATTGACCAACTCATGCGCGTGCCAGTCTTTATGATTCTCAACTGCAATTTTTACTTTGTTCTTCTTGGCAATTGGCTCTGCTAATTGTAAGGACACAATTGCTTTCTTTACGGCAGTATCATACTCGTCCTTCGTATGATATACTTCATATCGCCTGCCACTGGATGCAACCGTTCGTAAGATGGCAACTCCGGCTTCTTTTGCATTGACAACATCCTGTTCAAATTTGGCCACGTCTTCAGCCTTGTTTGGTAAACCAATGGATCCTTCCAGATAAAGTCCAAGCTTCTCTCGTTGGTCACGCACTTTCTTTGCGAAATCAAGTGACCAATCTTTCACGCCCACTTGCACGCCACCTGCGCCAATCTGATGGCAATGGTCAATCAGTTCCATGGCGTTTTGAAAGCCAGGATATTTTTTGCTTTCTACTTTTGAATTCCACCTGCTCCAATACGAATGAACAACAATACCCATTCGTTTACCTTTCAGAAAATCAGGCAAATCTCTAAATGCGGTTAGACCCATTGCACCCAATGTTGTTCCAACTAAGAATTTGCGTCTGTCCATGATATTATTTAGTATGGTTTTTTCTTTGTGCCTTAATAGTGAAAGACAATTAGCCACAAGGAATTCGGTTCAAATTATTAGTGATGTTACGCAAAACTAAAAATTTGACGTCATCGCGAGTACCAGGGAAGGAAAGGGGGTGGGACGAAGCGATCCCCAAATTAGGAGATTGCTTCGCCTTACCGCACAAATCCCGCGCAGGTGCTCGCAAAGACGTTTCATGTTGTGTGTAAGATCAATTATTTATTCGTTTCTACTTCTTTTACTTCTTGCATATGTTTATCCAATTCTTTGGCCGTCCAAGGCATCACTCTTCCCTGCGAGGTGTGACGAGTTCCACTAACTGTCCTGCTACTAACTGGCGCGGCATGGTTGCCCCATTCATTTCGAATATAAGTTAAAATGCTTGATATAGCGGCATCCGTCATAGTGGAGTGAGCTGGCATGACTGGCAAAATATCGGGCGAATCATATCTCTTTCCATCAACTTGTATTGGTCCTTCCATTCCATGCAAAAGAATGAGGGATAATCGTTTCTCATCGCCAAGAACCCATTCTGAATTTATTAAAGGAGGCGCAAAACGTTTTATGCCAACACCATCCGAACCATGGCATCCTGAACAATTAGTGAGATAGTGCTGACGGCCAAGTGTGAATTGAGTTTGTTCTTTTTCTGTGAAGGCGTTTTCCTTGGGCGTATTACTTTTTTTAACAATGTGACCTGGCCACTCGAACATGGATGATAGGACCGCCATTTGCGTCTTGTCTATATTAGCATTGGAGATTGAAAAAATCTCTGGCATCTTTGTTAATCGTATAGGCTTGAAACTACTTGCACTACCTTGTATGGAGAGACTGCTG
>JANOQK010000204.1:0-6039 GCA_031414855.1 Bacteroidia bacterium
AGCTTTTGCCTCTATCGAGGATGGAAGGTGATGGTCAATTTATTTAGGTTTTTGAAGTAGCTCTTAATTACTTTTGCCTGCATGACGCAAGCATTCTATCAAAATTTTAAGTTGGGTGTATTGGGCGGAGGCCAGCTCGGCCGCATGCTCATTCAATCCGGCATCGATTTCAATATCAATTTTTCAATTCTAGATCCCGATCCCGCTGCACCCTGTAAGTCTTTAGCTGAATTTACCACGGGCAAACTAACAGATTATGAAACGGTGTTGGCCTTCGGTCAATCGTGCGATCTGATCACCATTGAAATAGAAAATGTAAATACAAAGGCCTTACGGGAATTGGTGAAGCAAGGAAAAAAAGTATTCCCCCAACCTGAAGTAATTGAATTGATTCAGGACAAACGCACGCAAAAAGAATTTTATAAAAAGCATAACATACCCACCGCAGAATTCATTCTTACCCAAACCAAAGCAGATGTAGCTAACCATCAAGATTTTTTACCAGCCGTACATAAACTTGGTAAAGAAGGCTATGATGGCAGAGGGGTTCAAATGATTCGAACGGAAAAAGAGTTGGATAAAGCGTTTGATGCTCCTGGGCTTTTAGAAAAACTTATTGATTTCGAAAAAGAGATTGCTGTTATCGTTGCTCGCAATGAACGCGGTGAAATTTGTTCTTATCCTGCTGTTGAAATGGTGTTTCATCCCATTCAAAATTTGGTAGAGTATCTTTTCGCTCCGGCAATCATTGGTGAATCTGTAGCCAAGAAAGCCGATGACATTGCACGAAAAGTAGCAGACAAAATTCAAATCGTTGGACTATTAGCCGTTGAAATGTTTGTGACGAAGCAAGGTGAAGTGTTAGTGAATGAAATTGCACCAAGACCGCACAACAGCGGCCATCAAACTATCGAAGCAAATGTGAGCTCCCAATACGAACAACACCTGCGAGCCATTCTTAATCTACCTTTCGGAGATACGTCAATCATTCTTCCCAGTGCCATGGTAAATCTTCTAGGGGAAGATGGATATTCCGGCCAGGCGCAGTACCTGGGACTTGAAAAAGTGCTGGCTTTGGAAGGTGTTCACGTTCATTTGTATGGCAAAAAGATGACGAAGCCTTTTCGCAAGATGGGCCACGTAACAATTGTAGATGCCGATGTGGAAAGTCTGAAGAAGAAAACCAACTTTGTAAAAGCGCATTTAAAAGTAATAGCATGAGTAAACCTGTTGTAGGCATCATCATGGGCAGTCAATCTGACCTTCGTATCATGAAAGAAGCTGCTGAGTTTTTGGATGAATTAAAAATACCCTACGAACTCACAGTGGTTTCAGCGCACCGCACCCCGCAACGAATGGTAGAGTATGCAACACAGGCCCGGCAACGGGGTTTCAAAGTGATTATAGCTGGAGCTGGAGGAGCAGCGCATCTTCCCGGAATGGTAGCCTCCATGACATCTTTGCCGGTAATAGGCGTGCCGATTAAATCATCCAATTCAATTGATGGTTGGGATTCGGTGTTATCCATTTTGCAAATGCCCGGTGGTGTACCTGTTGCTACAGTTGCCCTTGATGGAGCAAAAAATGCGGGAATATTGGCCGCTCAAATTCTCGGCTCTTCTGACAAGGTGATTGCGAAAAAGCTTGATCTTTATAAAATGGAATTAAAGGATAAAGTGGAACAGTCTGTTAAGCATATCGCGAAGAAAGGCTGGAAATCGGCAATTTGAGAGGAATACTTACCTGCCTTTCAAATCACTTCTAAAAAATCGTAACTTCTGCCTTCAATTTCAATCCAAACTACATGAAGCCCGGTGAGAAAGGATGGCTTAAGGAGTATCTAGAGTTTCGCAAGGATCTGCTAAAAGATCTTGCTTCTAATGGACGCAAGTCCTCTCATCCTGAACATTCATTATATAGAATCGTACAGCCTACTGGTTTAATGTACGGTCAGTCTATTGATACGAGTGATCATCCGGATGCAAAAAACTGGGATCAAAAGGATCGAATGAAAATTTTGCTGGCGGAAAGTCTCATTAGCAGCTCCCTATTATTTCATGATAAGCCTGTTAAAAATCCGGATGAAGTATCAGCACTAATCATGAAGACGATGGAGAACATCGGAAACTTCTACAATAATATCTTTCCTGAGCTGGCCACACCCACTAAAACGCTCTTTGGAAAGAAAAAATCTTCATTGGAATTGGCGGAAAAAATTCTGGACAAACGGATTGAGTACACAAATTCTTATAGTGGAAATTTTTGGTCTCAGTTTTTTCACAACAGCTTGCTCTTCCTCGACATTTTCATTTTTGGTCAATGGATACATACCAATGCCGATCGCATCGTTTCAGACTTTTTTAAGTACGAAAGGGAAGAATTACGCTTTTCGGTAGTAAAAGTGATGGCAGCAGCAGCCCATTCAAACATCACAATCGAGTTTGAGGAAAGAAAGTTGCTTGAACATTTTTTGCAAAGTGCGGGGTTGTCTTCAGAAAAGAAAAAAGAGGCATTAATCATTTTTGAAAAAGGTATTGAGTTGGAAGAAATTAATCTGCCCACGAATAACTCATGGATTCTAAAAAAATATTTTTTGGAAATAGCCATCCTCATTATTTGGTCAGATAAGCGCGTGGAAGATATTGAAGTAAAGTTTTTAAAACGATTTTGCGACTACCTGAGCTTTTCAGACGATGACCTTGAAAATAGCATGATGGCCATTGAAGGCTTTGTGCTGGAGCACTGGGAACAGCTAAACACCCTGCAAAACAAAAAAGACTATGATGAGGTAAGCGAACAATTCATCAGTCGCATGTCTCGCATAACGGATAACAACAAAAGCCGACTTGTTAAAGAGGTGCAGGAAAGTGAGGAACTGATGACCTTGTTAAGGAAAGCAAAATCAAATGAAATGACAGAAGAGGAAACTCGTCATATGCAAGAACTTTTGATTATGTCTCTCAAAACGATTCCTACTTTTGTGATTGTTTCGCTGCCTCAACGCTTTTTAACGTTGCCAATTCTCATGAAAATCCTTCCTAAAGACTTTTTCGCTGACAGCCTCAACGATTAGGAGATCTCCTCTGATTTCTGTGCCTTCTTTGGTACAATGATGGAGAATATGATTGACAAGGTAAGCGTCAGGATAATCACTGTAAAGGACAACCCAACGTGAATGTCAATATCAAAGATTTCTAACAACATCTTTGCGCCAATAAAGAAAAGAATAATTGAAAGGCCTTTTTGAAGCAGATAGAATTTATCGATAACACCCGCCAATAGGAAGAACATTGCCCTCAAGCCAAGTACAGCGAAAATATTGGAAGTATAGATCAAAAATTCATTTTGCGTAATAGCAAACGCTGCTGGTATTGAATCTACAGCAAAGATCAAATCGGTTGTTTCAATCAGCACAATTACCAAAAAGATTGGAGTGAACATAAATTTACCGCCTATTCTGGTGACGAATTTACCCCCTGCGTCATCAGCTGAAATAGGCAAGTATTTGCGGCAAATTTTTAGGATTGGGTTTTTTTCAGGATCGATCTTTTCATCACTGTCTTCAAAGTAAATTTTTATACCCGAATAAATCAGGAATACGCCAAAGATGTATAAGATCCAGTGAAACTGGGCGATGAGAAGGGCACCAACAAAAATGAAAATCCCCCGGAAGAAAACTGCTCCGAGAATACCCCAAAAGAGTATGTTGTGATAATATTCTTCCTTAACCGAAAAATACTTTAGGATGAGCAGGATGACGAAAATGTTATCGACCGAAAGGGCATATTCGGTTAGATAAGCTGAGAAATATTCTAAGGCGGCATCTGCCCCGCGTTCATCATTCTGGTAAATCAAAAATCCAAACACCGTACTTACGAATACCCAAAAAACTGATTGGTAAAGGGCCGACTTAGTGGTGACCTTGTGGGCTTTTTTGTTGAAAACTCCAAGGTCGATCAACAGAAAAACAGTAATAACTAAAGCAAAAACACCAAAAAGAATAGTCTCATTTTGACTATTGTTCCTAAACAGAGAAAATACAAGCATTCCTTTTATCAGTGTTTTTTTGAAGTTCAAATAAGAGGTGATTATTACCTTGAATGGTGCTGGTAACCACTTCTTATTTTCGGTTAAAGCTACAAATATAAATTAAACCCTAAAACTTACACGGGTGGTTAATACAAGCATTTTGCTAAAAGAAACCTACGGATGAATAAACTATAAACAATTGATGCAGGTACCCTGGATCAATAAATTCAATTCCGTAGCCTTATACCCCTTAGGGAGTATAAGTGTTGGCACCTCCACATCCTCCAAACAGCTAGTTTGTCCACATTTAGTGCATTTGAAATGAACATGGTCATGATGATGTTCAACTGTTGAGCAGTGATCGTTACACAAGGCATACTTCAGGGTTCCGCTGTCATCAAGCACTTTGTGTATCACCCCCTTGTCAAGGAAACTTTTGAGGGTACGGTAAACGGTCACCCGGTCATAGGATGCCGATACCTCTTTTTCGATATCAGAGTAGGAAAGAGCGTGCTGTTGATTGAAAAAAATACCCAAAATAGCCGCCCTACTGGAGGTAGTTCTTAGTTTGTGTGTCTTTAACAGTTCTTCTTGCACGTGATATTTTCCCTAGATCAATTGCCGCAGATAATATTATTAATGGGGCTAATTAATTTCAACCTGAAGCCTTAGCAAGTTACTATAAATCCCATTATCAAGAGCACTCAATTCGTTGTGTGTGCCTGACTCGGCAATTTTACCATCTTTGATTACTAAAATACGATCTACTTTACGAATTGTACTCAGACGATGAGCGATTACAATAGAGGTTCTGTTCTCCATCAATTTTTCAAGTGCATCCTGAACTAGGCGTTCGGATTTTGCATCCAAAGAACTGGTGGCCTCATCCAAAATAAGAATTACAGGATCTTTGAGAATGGCGCGCGCAATGGCAACACGCTGCCGCTGGCCACCCGATAATTTTACACCACGATCACCCACAATCGTTTCCATTTTGTCTGGGAAACTTTCAATGAACTCTATCGCATTTGCTTTTCGGGCTGCTTCAAAAATTTCCTCCTCTGAGGCACTTGGCTTTCCGTATAAAATATTTTCGCGAATGGTGCCGCCAAAAAGCATGACTTCTTGTGGAACAATACCAATGTTTTTACGGAAAGCAGTTAATTCATATTCATTGATCGACTTACCATCTGCCATAATCACACCATTCTCAGTTTTATAAAAGCGCATCAATAAATTAATGATAGTGGACTTCCCGGATCCGCTAGGTCCAACCAATGCGATTTTCTCACCCGGGTTGATGGAAAAATTCAATGAGCGAAGCACTTGAAAATCCAATCGGGTAGGATAGGAAAAAGAAATATTTTCAAATGAAATAGCACCGGAAAGATGAAGGGATTTTGCTGAGATATTCCGTTCATCAGGCTGATCCAGGATTTCTAAAATTCTTTCAGAAGCACCAATGGATTTCTGAAGTTGACTATAGATGTCGGCAAGTCCAGCAATCGATCCACCGATAAAAGCCGTATATAAGACAAATGAAAAAAGATCACCAACAGAGGCATCACCTGATTGCACTAGGAATGCTCCGTACCAGCTTACGCCCACGATTCCGCCAAACAAGGCCACAATCGTAAAGGAGATAAACAATCCACGATAGCGCGAAGCATAGATTGCAGTGCGGACAACTTCATTCAATGATTTTTTGTATCGTAAGGCTTCAAAAAGTTCATTCGTAAACGATTTGACAACAGCAATAGATTGAAGTGTTTCTTCCACAATTACATTGGTATTGGCCAATTGATCTTGTGTTTTTTTCGAGAGTTTGCGAATAAACTTGCCAAAGAAAAGTGCTGCTAACACAAGCACAGGGAAAGTAAGCAACATAAACATGGTGAGCTTTGGTGTGAGAATGAAAATCAACGGCACACCAATTAGTAAAACCAAAATCTGGCGAAGCAATTCGGCCAAGGTAAATGTAAACGTGTCTTGCAGTGTACTTACATCTGC
>JANOQK010000205.1:0-4756 GCA_031414855.1 Bacteroidia bacterium
CTGTGTAATTGACCCCAGATTTTTATGCTTCCAGGTGGTATCCCAAAAAATATTTTTCAGTAACGGAATTGTGCTTGAAGTAGCTTCAAGTTTTACATGATGATGGGTGTCTTTAACAAACAACCAACTCAGAAGTAAACCTATTATACTTAAACCAATTCCTATGTAAAATGGATAAGGGCGCAAGCCATAGTTACTGGCGATCCATCCCGTGAAGAATGCTACAATGGCCAAGGCTACATATCCGGCAAACTCATTGAGCCCCATTGCAAAACCTCTGTCTTTATCACCTACAAGATCAATCTTCATCACCACGGTGCTTGACCAGGTGAGTCCCTGACTGATGCCCAGTAAAATATTAGCCGCGATAATCCAGTTCCAGTTGGGAGCGTAAATAAGAAGCAGAGGTACAGGTAAGGCGAATAGCCAACCCATCACTAACAGATTCTTTCTTCCAAAACGATTTGCTAACGCTCCGGTGTAATAGTTGGTGATTGCTTTAGTGACACCAAATACTACAATGAAGGAAAGGATAGCGGTCTTTGCAGCCATCCCAAAATCCGCTTCTGCAATCTGAGGGATTATAGTTCGTTCCAAACCAACCATTCCGCCCACAAACGCGTTGACGATAACCAACAATGTGAACTGCTTCCAATTTTCCTTTAGCCCTAATTGTACCTTCATAAGAATAGTCCTTTATCTGATTCTAAAACTCTGTTAAGCAATGGCACAACGATTAGCTCCAGCTTCCAACTCGGCAGGAATATATCCCTGATACGAACCCTGCTTGTTCAATGTGGCAATCGTAAGATAATTGGGTGGTGTAGGCGGAATACGCGACAGCGTATAATCCACAAACTCTGATTCCATCATCCTTAGTAGATCAAGTTTGCCCTTCAAATTTGCAATTGTTTCGGCAACGAGTATGCCATCAAATGGAACTGCTTTTGAAAGATGGACGGGCAATACGAGCGCATTCGGATCAAGATTGAGTAGTTGATGAAGTGACTGATACAGCTGCTTCGATTTGTTAAAAGCCTCCACCTGGTCAGCCTTTAGGTCAGGTCTTCCCACTCCATCCACGAACAAAGTATCTCCAGTGAATACAGCCTCATTGCCTAATCGGAAAGAAGTGCTTTCTATTGTGTGTCCGGGAGTGTGAATTACAGCTAGTATAGCATTACCAAATTCTAATCGGTCTCCATGCCTGATTGGTGTAAAGGAATAGTCAACAGTAGCTTTATCAATTAGTACATGCGTTGCACTGCATGCCTTTGCCAGTTCTCCGGTGCGCGACAGGTAATCAGCATGAATATGCGTATCAGTTACGTACTTGATTGTCCAACCATGCTCTTTCGCCAAATCAAGATATACGTGCGGATCGAGCGAAGCATCGATAACAATCGCTTCATTTTTTGAACCTATTATGTAGGAAAGGAAGCCTTTAGAAGAGCGCCTTACTTGTACAATTTTGGCAGTGTCAAAAGTAATCTCGGCTATATTCCATGCAAAGTTCCAGGCTTTCATGCCTCCTAGTAAGGAAAGAGCATCATATCCCTTCTCTTTCAATTTTTCTGCTGCTGTTATGCTAAGTTTTCCACCACTACACACCGTTACGATGGGCCCATTAGTGGGCAGCTGTATACCTTCAAAAGCATCCGGGTCATTTGCTTTTAATTTATCATATACGTTTGCATGTATACTTCCTGGGATTGACCACTCCTCGCGTTCTTTCAGTGGTCGAATATCAAGAACATTAACATTTCTCTTTTCCGTTAACCAGGTAGATAGTTTTTCAGTGTCAATCAGTATGTCTTCAGTCGTCATCAGTATATTATTTAATTCATTGAAATTTCAATGGGTAGTGCTTGTATGTGCCAATCCGGAAATCCTTCCTCCAAACGGGTTGCTTTGTAACCTGCCTTTATAAGCATGGCAACCGCCTCATCAGCAAAGACACAGAATGGTCCGCGACAATAGGCAACAATTTCGGTGCGTTTGGGAAGTTCCTTCAACCGACTGGATAACTGATCAATTGGAATGGAAATGGCATTGGCAATATGACCCTGGTTAAATTCCGATTCGGGACGAACATCGAGGATAGTTACTTTGCCTAATTCTATTTTTTGAATGAGGTCATTAATCGAAACGGATTCAAAATCAAATTTTGATTTTCTAAAATCCCTGACCAGCTTCTCTACTGTTGCTATTCGTTCAACACCTAACTCTCGTAACGATTTCCATGCTTTGAAGACATTGCTGTTCGCTAATCGGTAATAAATAAAATTTCCCTGACGATTAATATCCACCAGTTGAGCTACTTTCAATACCTGTAAATGTTGCGAGGCATTGGCAATCGGTAGATTCGTTTGCTCTGCAATCTGTTCTACGGAACACTCACCCTGCGCAAGTAACTCGATAATCTCTAGGCGATGCGGATTGGCCATAGACTTAGTGATCTTAGCCAGTTCGCCATACACTTTGTCCTTGAATTCTCTTTTATTCATGTGACTTATTTTACTTTCAACTTTACTTTTCTTTCAAAGTAGCTCCCTGTCATTCCTGCCTGAGCATTTCCTTTTACCGATTCACCTTTAGTAAGCATCACTTGTAAGCTGATTTCTGCATCCTTTGCATCCGGAAGTGAATTGATCGTCATCGGCAAACTTGTAATGTGTGCATCTTCGTAACCCGGTAAGTTATCACCCACCAATCTGCACGACATGGGCAAATTCACTTCCCAATCCGGTGCAAATTTTGAAAGCGAATTTGTGCCGATCGTGGAAGGATCGATGTATAACCAAGCATTTCGAAAAGCAGCAGGAATTGATTTGTGTTTCTTACTACCCACTATTGTTAAAACAGTTTTGGGTTCGCCTCTTTTTGTCTCAATCAAAAAAGTACCATCGCTTTGCTTAAGGGATGCCTTTGTGTCTTTATCCAGAATATCGATAATCGTGTTTTCATCATCTTTCCAGGGGCCATTATTGACATGGCAGCTCACACAATTTTTGGAATTACTTAATATCCCAACAGCTGGCGGATAGGCATAAGCACTATTGATAAATGAAGGTTGAGATGATTGTATCTCTCCGAACTCCGGATGATAAGGCTCAACTTGATTGTAAAAAAAGGTGTTAAACACAATAATGGTAAACACACTAAAAAACAGGATACTGATTTTTACTTTCATTGGGTTGGGGTTTTGCTTGTGTACTTGTCTTGTGAAACGTTCAACTGTAAAGGAAATAGAATCGTTCCTACTATTCAACAATTTTATTGAATAGTTTTATAGATCAATAAAAAGGGTATTTTTAAGCTGCATTTCAGCTAATTCTTATGCAGCAGGTCAATGAAATATTCCAGATCGCTTCTGTCACCTTGCTGGCGCTTACCTGCCTGTTATTTGCAAGAAACCTGCGACAAGGAATGCATTTGTGGACCGGAATCGGTTTTACCTTATCCATTGTTGCCTACCTGATCATCGAGACAGAGTTTGCACAGCGTTCGTTCCTCCACGTCATTATCATGACGGGTGCAATATGTATTCCCGTATTATTCTGGTTATTGTCAAAAACAATTTTTGATGATCACTTCAAAGGTACACCTGTGATTGCGTTTTGGTTTCTGACACAACTGATCCTGCATGTGCATCATTATTTCTGCGATCTCTTTCCCAATCCAATTGAAAGCTTACTTAACGTTATATCAGAAATCGTCTCCATTGGTTTTGTGTTGGCAAGTTTGTATGTGGCACTCAAGACCAGGCAAGGAGATTTAATTGAATCACGCCTTCGTTTTAGAAACATCTTTATTATTATCACCGCGGTATTAATTGGCTTGACATTGATTGTAGAGGCCACTGCGTTTGCCCAACAATCAAAAATTCCACTCCAGATTTTGCAACGAGCTTCTATCCTACTATTAACCGCTTACTTCCTCCTTAGTAATTTTGATTTTCGTTCAGGCTTTTTCTTTCGCGAAACGCCAAAACCTAAACCAAGCGCTTCAACTGACACTGTCTTGGAAGATAAACTGATGAAACTTCTCACCGAGCAATGGATTTATCGAAAAGAAGGACTCACTATTAAGGAATTAGCCGAATTGATGGAGGTGCAAGAACATCGGCTCAGACGACTAATTAACGGGCAACTGGGGTTCAAAAATTTTAACGATTTTCTGAATCAATACCGAGTTAATGAAGCTTGTGAAATTCTGACCGATGCTTCACAGAACCAAAAAACGATTCTTGAAATAGCTTACGCATTGGGATATCAATCCATTGGTCCATTCAACAAAGCGTTTAAGGAACAGAAAAACACCACCCCTACTGCTTTCCGAAAGGCGCAAAGCCAATAAATTTCATGCTGCTTTCGAAATCAGCAAGCATTTTTCACTTTCAGAGAGACTTTTTATTGCCCTCCCTTTAGGTTCGCCCCATAAACTTTAAATGATTATGGAAGCTAAACAATTTATGAAAATCGGTTTTTCATTTGCGCTGCTGGTGGTTGCCTTAACCGCCCAGGCGCAAAATCTGGAAATCCCCCAGAAGGAGTTTACCATCTCTTGCTCAAAAGATCAACTGGAACTCTCGCGTGGCGATAATGAGCAAATTGATGTCAGGGTAACTAAATCAAGAGGTTATCAAAAGAGTAAAACCAAAATGGGCATTTCATCAAGCTTGCCAAATGGGGTTGTCATTAAGTACGATCCCGACAAAGGCAACTTCGATTCCACCAAGGCCACTATTCTAATC
>JANOQK010000206.1:0-4090 GCA_031414855.1 Bacteroidia bacterium
GAGAAGATCTTTGAACTGAAGTCCGTTAGATAGATTGTGTTTACTGATCAGACTGTACTCTGCCAAACCATGTAAAGCAAATTCCATCAGCAAGAGTTTTGTATTCACGTCCTGACCTTTGTGAAATTCGTTTATCAAATCTGATAAGCCAGGAACGCTTTTCAATAACTTCTCATATTCCTGGTTGGTGAGCTCATTGAGGAGGTCAATGGTGTTGCCATCACCAAACCAGTTTGCGATTTTTTTGTAAGGGCTTTTTTCTTTTTGTTTTCGGAATTTATCTGGATCAGGAAAATAGTTTACGAATTGTGTACGGATGGCTTTTCCGACAAGATTTTGTGCTACAATACCAGGTCCTTCCTGTTCTCCTTCATAAACGAGTTCTACTTTTCCGGTGATAGATGTTATAACTCCAATGAAATCCGAGATACGAATAAATGTACTTTTTTCATTATTAATAATACTTCTTCGTTCGGCCCCAGCCATTAAGTTTTCATAAGCTGAAATGGTAAGTCTGGCTGAGACACCGCTCTTGGCATCCACGTATTCACTTTTCCTTGCTTCGAAGGCAACCTGTTCCACCAAATCTTTGGTGATCTCTATGACAGAAACAATCTTCTTTTGTTCATCTCGAATATAAGCCTCCTGTTGGGTAATCTTCTTTCCAATTTCCAATGTTTTTGGATAATGGGTGATGATCTGGCTGTCAATCCGATCTTTTAGCGGAGTAACAATGCTTCCTCTATTGGTGTAATCTTCTGGATTAGCGGTAAATACAAATTGCAGATCAAGTGGCAGCCTGATTTTAAAACCTCTTATCTGAATATCACCTTCTTGCAGAATGTTAAATAGGGCCACCTGAATCCTGGCTTGTAAATCTGGCAATTCATTGATTACAAAAATGCAGCGGTGAGATCTCGGGATTAAACCAAAGTGAATAACTCTCTCATCAGAATAAGGCAATTTCAAAGTCGCTGCTTTAATGGGATCTACGTCTCCAATCAAATCGGCAATGGAAACATCTGGCGTTGCTAATTTTTCTGTATAGCGTTCATCTCGGTGAACCCATTCGATAGGAGTAGCGTCACCAAATTCCCGAATCTTATCTTTTCCAAAGCGAGATATCGGGTTTAGCGGATCATCATTTAGTTCAGATCCCTCAATGATCGGAATGTATTCATCCAGCAATTTTACCATCAACCGTGCCAGGCGGGTTTTAGCCTGTCCGCGAAGGCCGAGTAAGTTTATATCATGGCCAGCTAGAATTGCTCTCTCTAAATCTGGTATTACCGTTTCCTCATACCCCCAAATCCCTTCAAACACATTTTCTTTCTTTTTGAGTTTCTCAATCAGATTGTGACGTAGTTCGTCTTTTATGGTTTTCGAGTGATAACCTGAGCCTATTAATTGAGCTACTGTTTTAATGATTTTGTGATCGTTCATGTATGGGAGAGGGCAGATTAATAATATTTATAATTTCTTTCTTTTGTTTTTCTTAAAATCTTCGAAGACCAAATTACCAAGCCCTTGCAAGCTGCTATAGTAGGCACTACCGTTGTTGGCTTTAGTGAAGTCTCTAACAAATGTTTTCAAATAGGGATCAGTAGCAATCATGAAGGTAGTGACAGGGATTTTTATTTTTCTCAACTGACCGGCAAGGTTCAATGTCTTTGCCAGGATTTTATGATCGAGTCCAAAGCTATTCTTATAGTATTTGATTCCCTGCTTAATACAGGTTGGTTTGCCATCTGTAATCATGAACACCTGCTTGTTTGCATTTTTTCTCTTCCTAAGGATGTCCATGGCAAGTTCTAAACCAGCCACAGTGTTTGTGTGATAAGGGCCTACCTGCAAATAGGGTAGATATTTGATTTCAATTTGCCAGGCATCATCGCCAAAAACTAAAATATCAAGTGTGTCCTTCGGATATTTTTTGGTGATCAGTTCGGCCAATGCCATAGCCACTTTTTTAGCTGGCGTTATCCGATCTTCGCCATACAAAATCATGGAGTGAGAGATGTCAATCATCAAGACTGTGGAGGTTTGCGTCTTGTATTCATTTTCAATTACCTCCAGATCTTCTTCCGTCATGAAGAAATCTTCGACACCGTGATTGACTTGTGCGTTTTTCAGTGAATCGGTCATCGAGATTTGCTCCAACGTATCTCCGAATTCATAATCGCGTCTGTCGGTGGTGGGCTCATCGCCACGGCCATTGTAATTTGTTTTATGATCGCCCGCTTTTGTTTTTTTTAGTTTCCCGAAAATTTCTTCTAACGCTGACTGGCGGAGGTTTTGTTCCCCTTTGGCATTCAGATTAAGCTCGCCATTTGCACCGTCTGTGATAAATCCATTCTTCTTAAGGTCCTCAATGAAATCCCCTATCCCATAATTGGGATTTGTTAGCTTGTATTGCTTATCAACTTCCGTAAGCCATTGAAGCGCTTCTGCCACATTGCCAGAGGTAATCAATACCAACTGCATGAAAATCTTCAATAGTTTTTCAAAGTCGGTTTTTTGGCCTTCGGGTGGAGGTGTAAATTTTGAAAAACGATATCCGAGCATTTAAAAGGAAGTGATTTTCATTATAACCAATAAAGGGCTGTTTATGTTCTCTTATCTACCACTCAGCCTGCAATGGGTTGCATGGTTGAATAAGAGAATTTTTAGAAATATAAGGAACCATGTAAGAATTTTGGCGTTATCAGCATTAATTAAATGTTTAGTAAGGGTAGTTTTGCAGCAATAAAAAAAGGATAGAAGTTATGAAAAAGTCAGTTGTGCTATTGGTTCTGGTGGTTTCTTTGATGGTTTCGGCTTGTGCTACGTATACATGCCCAACCTATTCAAAAGCACCCCAAAAGAAAGAAGTAAAGGAGTCAAGAATTTAATAATCCTCGATCTAAGAACATATAAGCCATTCGGTAAAATCCGAACGTCTTTTTTGTTTTAGTGGAGTGTATTAAAATAAAAAGCTGTCCTATATAGACAGTCATTCTAACCAAAGTGGCAAAGGCGGGATCTGCCTTCGCTAAAGCTTGGGCAGACAGGCTTGAACCTTTTCTGCCGGCATAATAGGTTTTACTATAAACAAAAGAGGCCTTGTTAAAAGCCTCTTTACTTATGCTTAAGTACCGAAGGCGAGATCTGCCTTCGCTAAAGCTTCGGCTGACAGGCTTGAACCTCTATCTACCATAATGTAAGAGTACCGAAGGCGGGATCTGCCTTCGCTAAAGCTTCGGCAGACATGCTTGAACCTTTATCTACCATAATGTAAGAGTACCGAAGGCGGGATCTGCCTTCGATAGAGCTTCGGCAGACAGGCTTGAACCTTTATCTACCATAATGTAAGAGTACCGAAGGCGGGACTTGAACCCGCACAGCTTACGCCACACGCCTCTGAAACGTGCGTGTCTACCAATTTCACCACTTCGGCATCAAAAGTCCCTCTCTTTTGGAGAGGGATTTGGGGAGAGTTTGGTGCCCAGAACTGGACTCGAACCAGCACACCCTTACGGGCGCTACCACCTCAAAGTAGTGCGTCTACCAATTTCGCCACCTGGGCAATAAAAAACTCTTGTCAGAGTGAGGATTTCCTCCTTTCGGAGGCGGGCAAAAGTAAAAAGGATTTGAAACTTTACCAACGAAAGGCTTATCCGTCTGATCGCTTCTTTTTTGGTGCCTTTTGGCTCAGGTATTGAATGATGCGTGGATATTCCGTGTGCTCTTTATGCCCCATGGTTAATTTAATGCCATCCTTGAATTTTATTTCTATCTCCTTGTACAACGAGTTTTTGCCTGTCTTAACAAGATGTTCAGTCCAATACTCGATTTGATCGAGTGGATAGTTCATTGTATTTCTTAGCACAGGATAGGTCAGCGCTATTTGGTTGTTACCAAGCCGTACCACTTTATATCGAATAAAAATCTTGTATAGAACGAATATGGCGATAGGTGTTAAGAGAAGGATTATCAAATACGTATACCATGCTGGCTGCGGGTCTTTTACCAAAACAATCATCTCCTTCGTTCTCTTTCTAACGTTGACGTTGCTCGTACTTTCTATGAATATCTTTGTTTTGGTAAAAGA
>JANOQK010000207.1:0-4248 GCA_031414855.1 Bacteroidia bacterium
AGCGCGGTAGTTCGATTCATCGGTTCTCTCAAACGCTTTCAACTCAGCCATATCTTTTTTGACATCGGGAGGAGGAGCCGAATGGAATTGGTTTGTGGAAGTAAGCACCCACGGTTTCATATTTGGAATATCGTGGCGCAATGGTTTGCCTTTCCAATAACCAGCTTCTGATGGAATTTTTCCGCCCCAGCGTTTATCACCGCCATCCTGCTTAGCGCGATGCTCGATAATGTAGTCAGCAACTTGAACACCCAAATCAAAACCAGCCTTTACATCACTCGGATATTGAACACCCGCTAATACACGCGACTCACCAATTCTTCTTGCGGCAGTCAGAATGGAATCTGCTTTGGCAGGAAAAAGATAAGCTAACATGGTAGCGGCCGCACCGGCTGTAACAGAATGTTCGCACGGATACGAGGGCGTTTGTGGTGGAGCAATCAAGTATTTAATTCCATCTTGTGTGGGTGAAGGCCGTAGACGATTGTATTCATACTTGGCATTCCAAGCAGCGAGTGTGGCATCATAGATGGCCACGTTAAGCAGAGCGTATACCCGAAGAAAGTATTGGGTGGTATCGATTAGATCATCGGCTGCCGCTTGCCAACGGTACGCGGGTGGGCCGGCATTCCAGTAATGCATTTCCTGCAACCGGGTGCTATCCGGATTTTTTTGTAATGAAATCAATTCTTTGATCTCATCCTTTTCGGCATCGCCCTCGGGTGGAGGAGGAATTTTAAATTCGGTAGTTGATGGAATTACCCACGGTTTCCATTGACCCGCGGTGGGTTCAATTCCGATGTTAGTGGTTTGCGGATTGTTGCATGCCTGAGCAATAACCGCTATGATAATAAGGGAAAGGATTTTCTTCATGTACCAAATCTCATTAGATTTAAACTGGCCAGAAATAGCATGATGATGTGATGGGGAAGATGTCTGTCTCAGATTATTTTTTCAAAGTGTGAAACTTTGACTGATTTTGAAGGGAGAATTAAGGATTATCAACCCTCTATCAAAAACTGACGTGCGGGTACAAGATTAATTGTGCGATTGCCAAAAGTCAAAACATCGGTTTGCTTTTGTGTGATTATAAGGCCAGTTTTCATTTCAAAAAAATCCATAGCTTCCAGCAAGCCTTTGGTTTCACGATCTTTATTTTCGCTACTTACCTGCTCACAAACCTGAAGCAACATAGCACATTTATTTTTTTCAAACACAACGAAATCACATTCGGCCTGCTCGCGGAAGTAAGACAAGTCAAACCCTTTTTGTCGCAAATATAAATACACAATATTCTCCAGCAGACGCCCTTTATCTTTAGTAAAACTTAAACTGTTTGCGTTTACCATGCCGGTGTCAATTGAATAGACTTTCCGTGGATTTACACTACGGTTTTTGGGAGACCAACTGAACCGCTGTAGAAAAAAGACAAGATATGTATCCTCCAACCACGAGAGATAATCGGATACGGTATTGGCAGAACCCACGTTAAATGCTTTGCGCAAACTATTATAGGTAACCTCTTTGCCCACGTTTGAGATCAGGAAAAGCGTTATGTCCATTAACGTACGGGTATTTTTTATTCCATACCGCACTGCGATATCCCTCGATACAATATCTTTTAACAATACTTGAAGTATTTCCTCATTTTCATCCCTCAGGTATTCGGGGAAACCACCGTGCTGCACATAGTATTCAAATGCTGTTGGTGTGTTTTTTAATTTTTTGTACAACAGGAATTCGGCATAAGAAAAAGGGAAAAGTTCGTGCCTGATGTGCCTTCCTGTTAACCGTGTGCCCAATTCTTTGCTTAGCAACGAGGCGTTGGAACCTGTGATAAATACCTTTTTGCCTCGGTCGTGCAGTTGTCGAACATAAATCTCCCAAGAAGGAACGTTTTGTATTTCATCGAAAAAGTAAGCTTTTATTCTTGGCCCCATCACCTCATCTAATTTTTGAAAATCTGTCACTTCAAAATCATGAACTCGGGGGTCTTCAAAATTAAAATAAGCGGTACCCGTTTTGTATCGGTGCTTCAGCTGATCCATCAACGTACTTTTGCCGCATCTGCGAATGCCGGAGATTACTTCTACATGATTGGTGACTGTTTTTGCTAATTTGGAGTAATCGCGCGGTATAAAAAATCTGACCGACTTTATAAAGTCCTGCTGCAGCCGGTAGGCTATTTCCACCTCAGATTTCAGTACCATTTCAAATAGTTTATATTACAAATATAAATAAGTTTATATTAACAGTATAAACTATTTCAGACCCCACATGTTTCGAAACGCGGGCTAATTAAGTTGACAGGATTGGGTTATTGGAAGGGTAGGCTTTGATAATGTGATTAAAAGATAGGCATTGTACCTGTCAAAGCGCTACACTAATTTTTCATTAATCGCTTTACTAACAGCCTCTGTTTGAGAATGTACATGCAGCTTCTCATAAATTCTTCTAATGTGCGAACGCACCGTGTCCAGACTAATATCAAATTCAGCTCCTATCAATTTGTAGCTGTTGCCTTTGCTCAGCGAAGTGAGGACTTCCTTTTCTTTTGGGGTCAGTTGATAAGGATTTTCAGGCATCGTTCTTTGTTGCATGGATGCCAGCACCATGCGTGCAATGCTTGGCGACATCGGTGCGCCACCTTCCATCACTTCTTCAATAGCAGAAAAGAGCTTTGAGGAAATGTGCTTCTTCAATAAATAACCTGAAGCTCCAGCGCAGATGGCATCGAACACATGTTGGTTATCATCGAACACAGTGAGCATGAGAATAGGTATATCTTTATTAACAGCACGAACTTGTGCTACAGCTTCAATACCGGTCATACCCGGCATATCAATATCCATGAGTAACAAATCAGGATTTTTACTTTTTAGGTGGCTATTTACCTGCATTGGATTTTCGTAAGCGCCAAGCAGATTAAGATTGCTGTTTAACCGCAACATGGACTGAATGCTTTCGCTCAGCAGCTGATTGTCCTCGTAGAGTAAAATAGAATGTGGCATCATATTGAGACTGTAAATATCAACACTACCTTAATACAGCGCTATCGCATCATCATGCGATAGGCACTTTTAGGTTTACTTCAGTTCCTGCACCCAGTGTACTTTTCAACTCTAATGAGGCATTTATCTCTTTTGCCCGCTCGCGCAAGTTGCGCAGTCCGTTGCCGGCTTTTATTTTTCTCTCATCAAATCCATGGCCATTGTCTTTAATGGACATCAACAAGGTTTGATTCTGCTTATGGAGACTGATTTCAATTCGGCTTGCCTGACTATACTTGGCTGCATTGTTAATGGTCTCTTTATAAATGAGAAAAAGATTCTTTCGTTGGTCGGCATTCAAAATCAAGTTCTCTGTATCTTTTTCAGAAAACTGGTATTCAATATTTTTAAGTTCAAAAATCTCGGCAGCAAATTCACGCATGCGAATGAGCACCTGACTCATCGAATCGTTGCGTGGATTGATAGACCACACCATATCACCCATGTCTTCCATCATGCGTGCGGATTGGTCACCAATCCGTTGAAGATAGCTTTGGGTATTTCCATTTTTTTCTACAAGTGCCACTTGGCTGAGAATATTAATACTCGAAAGAGCTGAACCCATATCGTCATGCAAATCACGGGCAATGTTGTTCCGTACTTTTTCAATCTCGAGCAAACGTTTTGAGCGATTCATTACCCGATAGCGGTTTATCAACAAGACGGCAATAATTAAAACAGATATAAAGGCAATAATACCTAGTGTTATGATTACTCTTTGCCGGCTGAGCGTCAGCGTTTGTAAGTCCTGATCTTTTTTCAATAGGGCAATTTCCTTCTCCTTCTTGTCGGTGTTGTACTCTTCTTCCAGTCTCTTTAGTTGAAAGATTACCTGACTACCCTTGATGGAGTCAGTAAGCTTTTGAGCCAGTTTTAGATTCTCGAAAGCTTTATCAAACTGTTTGCGCGACTCATACCATTTAGCTAGCTCAAAATGACCTTCAGCCGTGTTGTCAAGCGCTCCACTTTCCATAGAAATTTTAATATTCTGCAGAAGGATTTGTTCTTCTTTAATTTCTTTTTGTGCTTCATTCCGCATGGATATGAGGTAGGTTTTAATTCTAGAGACTAATGAGCTGTCCCCCGATTGTCTAGCCAATACTAGTGACTCAGAAAATTTTTTGGTAGCCTCTTCGTTTTTCTTCGTCTGTTTTAAAAGTGAACCCATATTGAAAAGCACGCGAGACTCCTCCAGCGA
>JANOQK010000208.1:0-1904 GCA_031414855.1 Bacteroidia bacterium
CAACAAAAGCACCTGGTGAAGGTACTGGCCTAGGTCTTTCGATAACGTTTAAAATTATTGAAAATCATGGAGGTAGAATTTCGGTAACCTCCGAGCAAAATATAGGCACTAATTTCATAGTTTTGATCCCGTTAATGAGTAACAAATAGTTGCACCATGGAAAAGCAGATCACTATATTATATGTAGATGATGAGGATATAAATCTATTTTTGTTTGAGCGTTCCTTTAGTTCAACCTATAAGGTAATTACAGCCAACTCAGGTGAAGAGGGATTAAAAAAACTGGAACAATCTGCACATGATATCATAGTTGTTATTACGGATATGCGGATGCCTGGTATGGATGGAATTGAATTTATACGCAAGGCGAAAGAGAAATTCAACAACATCGCTTATTACGTGCTCACCGCCTTCAATCATAGTGTCGAGATTGATAAGGCAATTGAAGATAAATTAATAGATAAATTCTTTACGAAGCCCTTTGATATCGAGATCATCAAAGCAGAGGTGGCAAGAGTTGCCTCAAAACTTTAATTACCTTTTTTTCATTTTAATATTGCATCCGGAATTTGGTTAATAGACTGAATTTGAATCTTGCGATAAAAGACTTCGGCTCCTTCACTTTGTAGTTGAATCTTACCCCTTTTTAAAGGAGTTTCTTTTTCACCCTCAAGTTGTCGCGAGTTATATAAAATCATGTTGACAACCCCGTTAATAACATGGACTGCCGTGTCGCCCATGCAATAGATTTCAACTGTATTCCATTCGCCTGACGGTTTTTCAGCATCTGGATCTTTAATGCAACGCCTGCCATGTAAGCTGGTACCACTGAAATCAAGTAACGCTGCTGTAGGATCATACACATATTTTTCTGGCGCATCACCTTTGGCGGGAATATCCATGATGCCACCAGCTACTCCCCAATAATCTCCACAATCGCCTTCCTGAATTTGTAATTCCTGCGAGCGCATCCAAAAACCATAATCAGCACCATGTGATCCAACAGCATGATACAACAAACCGCTGTCGCGCTTTCTATCCTTACGCGGATGCCACTTGAGTTCTCCCCATTTGAATTCAAGTTTAAGATGATAGTTGTCAAATTCCTGTAGCGTAGAAATACCTCCGTTGTGCGAACCTGATATGCGTATGGCGGGGGCATTGTCTTCGGTCACTACACTGAAGACTTTGTTGGGATCATTATTAAGTCCTGGCACAGCTAACGTATCATACTTATTTTGAATGGTGTTGTAAGCAGGGCCTAGGTAGGTTTCCCAACCAACTAAGTCTTTTCCATTAAACAGATTTTTCCATGGATTATTTGAATCGGTGGATTTTGTAGAACAACTTAGTAAAACAAGACAAAAGGAGCTTACGAGAAGGAGGAGAGCTATTTTCATGCTTAGATGCTTAGGTTATAAATAAATATACTTATAGTTTAGTTATACTTCAAAAGCGCTCTTGTAAAACTCATGGTGTTGAACATACTCCAACAGCTTTACATAGAAAGGATGAGAACCGAGTGTCGCGCTATCACCCACCATGATGAGTTTTTTCTTGGCTCGCGTCATGGCAACATTTGTCCTACGTATGTCTCCCAAAAATCCAACTTCTGCTTTTTCGTTACTCCTTACAAAGCTGATGGCAATCACATCGCGTTCTTGTCCTTGAAAGGCATCTACAGTATTAATCGTTATTAATTTATGGAGTTGTTCTAGAACAGAAGAGGCCTCGGCTAATTTGTGCAGACAATCAACTTGTGCACGATAGGGTGTGATAATGCCCATCGTAATATTTTGATGGAGCCATTCTTCAACTCCAATTTCCTCTACCAGTTTTTCTGTCTGTTGAATAACCAGCGAAGCTTCTTCTGTATTAAAGCGACTAAGCGATTCTGGATCTTG
>JANOQK010000209.1:0-4883 GCA_031414855.1 Bacteroidia bacterium
GACAGGTTAGAAGAGGCAGCACCCGCCTCCCCTTCCAACGGAGGCATGTCGGAAATATTGGTTGGCGAAATTGAAGTCAACCCTTTTCAACCTAGGCAGCATTTTGACCAGGAAGCCTTAAAAGAACTAGCCGAGTCCATCAAAGTGCACGGCATCATTCAGCCCATTACGGTAAGGAAACTTGCGCGTAATCAATTTCAATTGATATCTGGCGAGAGGCGCTTTCAGGCATCAAAACTTGCTGGGTTAAAATCAATACCAGCTTATGTGCGATCAGCCAACGACCAGCAGATGCTGGAGATGGCGTTGATTGAAAATATACAGCGCGAAAACCTCAACCCTATTGAGATATCATTAAGCTACCAGCGACTTATTACAGAATGTAATCTAAAGCAAGAGGAACTTGGCGAACGCGTAGGTAAGAACAGATCTACTGTGACCAACTACCTGCGCCTGCTTAAATTACCACCGGATATACAAATTGCCCTGCGCGACAACAGGCTTTCGATGGGGCATGCGCGTGCCATTATCAGCATTGAAAATCACGAATCGCAACTTTATATTTTCAAGAAGATAATTTCAGAAGATCTTTCAGTTAGAAAGGTGGAAGAATTAACCCGACAACTTGCTGTTGACAAAGGTGAATTGACTGCCCCGAAGCAAGCCAGCACAGCCGCTAACGAAACTAAGGAGATTTCACAACTTCAGGCTAGGCTTTCTTCACACTTTGGCACGAAAGTTAATGTTAAGAGTGATGGAAAAAAGGGCGAAATCAGAATTCCATTTCTCTCGGTGGAAGATCTCAACCGCTTGCTGGATATTTTGAAATTTTAGGGTAAGTTAACCGTTACATGTTAATTGTTAATCGTAAACGTTTCTCGTTAACAGAAATAGCTGCTAGCTGCAAGCTGCTAGCTGCTAGTCTGGCAGCCACAAATTTGCAAAAAGCCAGCCGCCAGAAGCTAGAAGCCAGAATTGTCATTAGTTTAATAGCGATTCTTTTTCTTAATCTGAATAATGGGTTTGGACAAATAATCGGGCAATTTGATACTACAAAAACGGCAGAGTTAGATACGTTTCCTGCTATCAAGGGTAAAAAAGTAATTACCATTGAAAGCTATTCAAAACGTTTTGATCCACGGAAGGCTTTATTGTTCGCGGCCGTTTTTCCTGGTGCTGGCCAAGCCTACAATAATAGCTATTGGAAATTGCCGATTGTATACGGAGGTTTTGCTGGCGGAATATATGTTATCGATTTCTATCAGGGGGAATACAGAAAATATGTAAATCAGTTGTATGACTTACTGAATGACCCCACCCTAAAATCATCTTATACAGAAGCCCAATTACGAACCTTAATCGATTCAAACAGACGACAACGAGATCGTTTCTGTGCACTCATGGGTCTTTGGTATATTCTTCAAATGGTGGATGCTCATGTGGATGCTCATTTGAAAGAATTCGATTTGAATCCTCAGCTACAAGTACGTCTAGAGCCCTCCATGGAAAGGAATTCATTCCTTGGAAGAAGCACGGGGTTTTCTTTAAAAATCAGATTCTAACATGAATATACTTCTGCTTGGATATGGCAAAATGGGAAAAGCAATAGAGGCCATCGCCCTGCAGCGTGGCCACACTATTGCAGGAAAGGCTGATACTGAAGAAGAAAGAAATCTACTTAGCTTCCACGTCAAGCCTGATGTTGCCATCGAATTTTCAATGCCTGAGTCGGCCGTGCCTAACATAAAGTTTTGCATTGATCGTGGTATACCGGTTGTTTGTGGTACAACAGGTTGGTTAGCACAAAGGCAAGAAGTAGAAACCTATTGCCTGCAAAAAAACTCCACCCTTTTTTATACGTCCAATTTTAGTTTGGGTGTTAATATTTTTTTTAAAGTGAATGAGTATCTGGCAAAATTGATGAACGGCCATCCGGACTACACCATCTCTTTGGATGAAACGCATCATACGCAAAAAAAAGATTCACCTAGCGGAACCGCTATCACTTTAGCCGAGGGCATTATTAACAATTTGTCGCGTGTAAAAGAATGGGCTAACCAGGCCACTCAAAAACCTGAAACGCTCGTTATCAACTCATTTCGCGTTGATCCAGCACCCGGCGCTCATACGGTCAAATATAAATCCGTAATAGACGACATTGAAATCACTCACACCGCACATTCCCGCCAAGGTTTTGCCGCAGGGGCTGTGATGGTAGCCGAATGGGTGACCGATAAGAAAGGTGTTTTGGGCATGGAGGATTTTTTAAATTAGCTTCTAGCCTCAAGCTCCTGGCTGCAAGCCTTGGCTGAGAATTTGACTCATATATCTCCTTCCACACAAACTCAAAGCTAGCACAGATCAATATTTTCCGTTTCTTTGCGGGTCGATTTTAAAATTTTGATTACTGACTAGTTATGAATTGGAAATTTTGGGAGAAAAAACAAAAAAAGGAAGTTGAAAAACCTAAAGGACTATTAAAAGAATGGGCTGACGCCATCTTATTCGCTGTCGTGGCTGCTACCCTTATCCGTTGGTTGATAATGGAAGCCTACACGATCCCCACTCCTTCCATGGAAAATTCAATGTTGGTCGGTGATTTTTTATTTGTGAGCAAGTTCCATTACGGAACCCGCACCCCAAAAACTATTTTACAACTCCCCTTGACCCATCAAAAAATTTGGTTCACTGATATTCCGTCATATGTGGAGTGGATCCAGCTTCCACAATATCGCTTGCCAGGTTTCAGTAAAGTGAAAAGAGAAGATGTAGTTGTCTTTAATGTGCCTCCGAGGGAATTGAATGAAGGCAAGAATTATCCAGTGGATTTGAAGACCAACTATATTAAGAGATGTGTCGGTATACCGGGTGACGTGCTCGAAGTGAAGGAACGGCAACTGATAGTAAACGGCCAGGTCATTCAAAATCCCAAAGGGCTTCAATTCAGCTACCTGGTTACTTCAAAAGATGAGATTAACGAACGCAATCTCCTTAAACTCGGAATTGACCCAGATGACTACAACTATTTAGGAAGACCTGAGAATAACGCCATCTATCAGATGTTCTTGACAGCCGATAAGGTTGAAGAATTAAAAAAGATACCCTATATCGTTTCTGTGGATGATGATTACAGAACACATGATGGTGTGGACTCACGTACATTCCCAGGGGCAAAATTTACGCCCTGGAACGGAGATAATTACGGGGCACTCACCATTCCTCAAAAAGGGATGACTATTGTCGTCAATGATTCTACATTGGCCATCTATGGATCAACCATCCGCGATTACGACCATAACAAGGATGTAAAAATTGAAAACTCTAAACTCATCATTGATGGAAAAGAGGTAGTGGAGTATACTTTCAATCAAAACTATTACTTCATGATGGGTGACAATCGCCACAATTCACTTGATTCTCGGTATTGGGGATTTGTACCGGAAGACCACATTGTGGGTAAAGCATTCTTTGTCTGGCTTTCTATTGATAAGTACGCCAGCTTTATCAACAAGATCAGATGGAGCAGGTTTTTTATGCTTATTAAATAAGTTAATCGAAAAAAAGTTAATCGTTAATAGTCTTACCTATTAACGATTAATTATTAACTGTTAGCTTAACCTACCATTCAATCTCCTTTAACCCTTTACTCTTCAGGTATTCATTCGTTTTGCTGAAGTGTTTACATCCAAAAAAACCGCGGTCGGCAGAAAAGGGTGACGGATGTGCTGACATCAATACATAATGTTTGGATCGATCAATGATCTCTCCTTTCTTTTGGGCATAAGCACCCCACAGCATAAAGACCACATTTTTTTTCTCATCTGAAATTTTTCGGATAACCGCATCTGTGAATATTTCCCATCCTTTATTCTGATGAGAGCCCGGTGAAGCAGCCCGAACCGTTAAGGTCGCGTTCAATAAAAGTACTCCCTGATTAGCCCAGCGCTCAAGATCACCGGATGCAGGGATAGGCTTGCCCAAATCTTTCTGGATCTCTTTAAAGATATTTAAAAGAGAAGGTGGTATACGCATGCCTTGTTGGACAGAGAAACACAAACCATTCGCCTGACCAGGTCCGTGATAGGGATCTTGTCCAATTATCACCACCCTTGCGGTATTGAAATCACAATAATCGAACGCTCTAAAGATTTCCTTTCCAGGTGGAAAGATGGTTTGGGTGAGGTATTCCTGCTTCACAAAACTTGTAAGCTCTTGAAAATACGGTTTTTCAAATTCCTCCGATAACTTTCCTTTCCAGGAAGCTCCGATTTTAACGTTTATAGCCATTTCACTCACTTCTGTGATTACTATTCAAACCTATCCTACTTCTTCGTATGCTATCTGCCAACATAATTTTCTTGCGCTCAACCTTATAAATCAACAACTTACATCATCATTTTACTAGGTTAGCTACACTTCACTTAGTAAAATAGAAAAAAATGATATTTTTGATCGGATGATTGCTGAGATAACCAAAGGCGTAAAGGTAAGTGTAGAGACGGAATATCAACCTTCGTATTCCAGTCCTAGCCAGTATCATTATGTTTTTACCTACCGAATCACAATCGAAAACCAAAGCGAGTTCACGATTCAACTCATGCGCAGGCATTGGAACATACACGATGCTGGATTTACCCCAAGAGAAGTTGAAGGTGATGGTGTTGTAGGACAGCAGCCAGTGTTAGAGCCAGGTCAGACCCATCAATATGTTTCAGGTTGCAACTTAAAATCCGGGATTGGTAAAATGGTTGGCACTTATGAAATGGAGAGAATTGTAGACGGATCTACTTTCCACGTAAAGATCCCTGAATTCATGATGGTGGCGCCTGTCCGGCTCAATTAAGGTCATCTCTAAAAATCTTTCCTTTTACACCTCATCCCTT
>JANOQK010000210.1:0-18003 GCA_031414855.1 Bacteroidia bacterium
GCTCCGTACACTTTTTGACCAACGAGCTCATTGAGCAAACGATCTGCTACAAACTCAATGTATTGACGCATTTGAGCGGCATTCATGCCTATAAGATTTACCGGAAGTGCATCGGTCACAAATTCTTTTTCAATCTCGACAGCATCTTTAATGATAGCAATCACCTGATCAACAGGTAATTTATTGACCACATGCTTGGTGTATAGGTGGCAAGCAAAATCGCAATGCAAGCCTTCATCACGTGAAATCAATTCGTTAGAGAAAGTAAGGCCCGGCATCAAGCCACGTTTCTTCAACCAAAAAATAGAACAGAAAGAGCCCGAGAAGAAAATACCCTCTACAGCTGCAAAAGCAACTAAGCGCTCTTGAAAATTCCCCTGATCAATCCACCGCAAAGCCCAGTCTGCTTTTTTCTTCACACAATCCATTGTTTCAATGGCATGGAAGAGTTTGTCTTTTTCCCGTGGGTCTTTCACGTAGGTATCAATCAGAAGCGAATAGGTTTCGGAGTGGATGTTCTCAATCGTGATCTGAAAGCCATAAAAAAACTTGGCTTCTGTGTATTGGACTTCGCCTATGAAGTGCTCGGCCAGGTTTTCATTCACAATTCCATCGCTAGCAGCAAAGAAAGCCAACACATGAGTGATGAAATGGCGCTCACCATCATTAAGATTTACCCAGTCTTTCATATCCTGGCCCAAATCAATCTCTTCAGCTGTCCAAAAGCTGGCTTCGGCCTGTTTATAGTACTTCCAAATATCATGTTGGCGGATAGGGAAGAGGACAAAACGATCTTTGTTCTCCTTTAGAATGGGTTCATCGAGTTGGTGACTCATGGTTTGATGTTTTTGGGGTTTATGTATTTAGAGACGATCAAAACAGAATAATTTTTTTGATTGTCATTCATTCTTTTTTGGTAATTTTTTTTGAGGGATTCAACTTTGCCGGGCGAATAAACTTTTTAATCGACAGCATCGACAAAGATTCTAAATCATGAGTGAAATTCAAAGGACGATGAAGCAATGAAATTTTATTAGCGTGCGATAAATCTATTCAATCATTAAGAAAATAGATTCATACTCACCTAGTTAATGAGCGTGTGCGAAGTGAAGTATCAATTGAAAAAAAATTGAAAATATTTCTTTTGAAAAATCAGCTTTCAATCGGTTGAAAATCGCTATAGCGAATTCTCGTTTTTCCTCTATATTTTTTGCGACTTAGTCAAAGCATGACGATTAGATTGATTGGGCAGGCCAATAAAGTTGGCTGATTAGAAATGTGATAAGACATGTTTTTTGAGCCCTAAAGGCGGATTTTCATAAGTTATTCCCTGATTTTGAATTAACCATTTGTTTTTCCAAGCCATTGGCCTATCTTTGCAACCCATTTTAAAAAGCTATAAAAGTCATGTACGCAGTTGTGGACATCGCAGGAAAACAGTTCAAGGTGGCTCAAGACCAATATATCTATGCTCCCCGTATGGAAGGAGAAGCGGGAACCTCAGTATCATTTGATAAGGTTCTTCTTCTGGATAACAACGGCAGTGTAGAAGTTGGCGCCCCTACTGTAAAAGGTGTGAAAGTATCTGGTAAGATATTAGAACACGTAAAAGGTAACAAGGTGATTATCTTTAAAAAGAAGAGAAGGAAAGGCTATGCTGTGAAGAACGGCCACCGCCAACAGTTCACCAAAGTTCAAATCGAGAGCATTGGATAATGAATTAATTTGGCAATTTGAAGATTTGAAAATGAGTTCCTAATAAATGAAATCATCAAATCTTTAAATCATCAAATCAGGGAATTTTCAAATTTTCAAATCAGCTAATTTTCAAATCGTATTGAGTTATGGCACATAAAAAAGGTGAAGGTAAAGTAAAGAACGGCCGCGAATCGGAAAGCAAACGATTAGGTATTAAAGTATTTGGTGGTCAGAAGGTGATTGCTGGCAACATCATTGTTCGCCAGCGTGGCACAAAGCACAACCCAGGGAGAAATGTAGGAATGGGTAAGGATCACACCTTATTTGCACTCACGCCTGGCGTGGTGGTTTTCAAGAAAGGAAGAGAGGACAAATCTTTTGTCTCTGTTCAAGCTGAAGCCTGACATTCGAAAAATTTATTATTTAGAAAAAACACCCATCCGGGTGTTTTTTTTTGCTCTGAAATTATGGTTTAGAAGAGGTTGATGGGTTGTCACTCATCAAGATCAAGACCCTTATCCCCAATCTTTCCAGTTAATATAAAAATTTTTAATGGACAGTATTAAAATTTTTAATGGATTATACAGTAGCGAGGGCTATTTTTTATTGGACATTGGCGCTTTAAATTAATTCTTTAACAATTCTTTAACCTAAACCTAAACCTATGAAGAAGTTTTTACTACTATGCTTCTCGTTCGTTTTTGTGCTCAGCGCATGGGCCCAGGAACGGGTAATTTCAGGTAAAGTGACAGCACAAGAAGATGCTTCCGCTTTGCCTGGAGTGAACGTAGTACTGAGAGGTACTACTAATGGAACAGTTACCGATGCTGACGGTAACTTCAAATTAAATATCCCTTCGGCAGGGGGTTCTCTGGTTTTCTCCTTTATCGGTCTTCAGACCAATGAAGTTGTAATTGGAGATCGCTCGGTGATCGATGTGGCTCTTGGGCTGGACATTCAGCAATTGACTGAAGTGGTGGTTACCGCTCAGGGTGTTCAAAGAGACAAGAAAGCTCTTGGTTATGCTATTTCCACAGTCGGGAAGGATCAGCTGTCAGCGCGTCCGCAGGCGGATGTTGCCCGCATTCTTCAAGGTAAAGTGCCAGGTGTTAACATTACACCCACTGGAGGTACGTCTGGATCTGGAACCAGCATCAACATTCGCGGTTATAGCTCGCTTAGCGGCAGCACACAACCGTTGTTTGTAGTTGATGGTGTTCCCTTCAACTCTGCTACTAACAATGGATCTGGCTTTTCAACTGGCGGAGCTGCTGTAACACCTAGTCGTTTTTTAGACCTGGATCCGAATAATATTGAGTCAATCAACGTGCTCAAGGGTTTGGCCGCAACAGTTCTTTATGGTGACCAAGGCCGCAACGGGGTTATTCTGGTCACTACAAAGTCAGGTAAGGGAAAAAAGAATGCCGAAGTCACCGTTCAACAAACAATGAACATAACAGAAGTAGCTTCTTTGCCAAAATTTCAGAATAGCTGGGGCAATGGTTTTCAGGGTTTGTATGGAGCATTCTTTAGCAACTGGGGACCGGATTTTAGTGAAATTGATTCTGTAGGTCATCCTTTTCAGTTTTTAGGAACACCTTCCCTGCGCGATGCCTATCCTGAATATATGTTCAACCGTATCAAGTATGATCCAGGACAGACGATCGATAAATTTTTCCGCAAGGGTTTGGCCTCAAACACCTATGTAAACTTTACAGGCGGCACGGATAAAATGGGATTTAACTCCTCCGTATCCTATACCGATGAACAAGGCTTTGTACCTGGCAATGATGTAACCCGCTTGAATGTAAGTTTAGGTGTCAATGCAGCGATAACTGACAAGCTGTCTATCTCAAATAGCATTTTATTCTCCAAAACAGATGTGGAAACACCTCCGCTAAATGGCGCAACCGGTGGTGGTGGTACATTTGATGGTGTGCCCTCACTTTATGGACAATTTCTTTATACTCCTCGCAACTTGGATCTTTTTGACTGGCCAAATGCCACGCCCGACAATAGAAGTATTTATTACCGCGGTGGAAATGATATTGCCAACCCATTATGGATTGCCAATAATTACAGAGAGGTAAACTATACAACCCGTGTTTTCAATTCAACAACTATATCCTATGATATCACGGATAATTTTAGCCTCACCTACCGCGCTGGATACGACACCTATACGGAGGTTCAGGAGCGTAGGTTCAACAAAGGCGGTGTGCAGGGGCCTAACATTATTAATGGCGTATATCAAACGCAAACTATTCGCAATACCATTTTTAATCAGGATTTCATCTTAGGATATAATAAGCAATTCAATGAGGACATTAGTTTTTCTGCACGGGTTGGGTTTAATGCCCGGAATGATAAGTTTAACAGAGATGGACTTTATTCTGAAGGACAGATTATCAGTGGATTATTCAAGCACTATAACTTCACAACAGCGTCAGCGCGAAGTGTAGGCTTTGGGGGCCGTATTTTAAACCGCGAGACCGAAGAGCAACGTATGGGAGCTTACGGTGATTTCTCGTTTGATTATAAGCAGTATTTGTTCCTGAATGTGGCAGGCCGTAACGATTGGACATCAACTTTAGAGACGGGCAACAACAGGATTTTTTACCCTAGCACATCTGTTTCTTTTATCCCTACCGAAGCTTTTTCAGGGTTGAAATCAAACACATTAAATTATCTGAAATTGCGCGTGGGTTATGGAACGTCTGCAGGCTTTGCTCCATTCCCTTATGGTACAAGATCAACAGCTTCATTGAATGCTCGAGGATTTCTTGATTTAGGAGCTACTCCGGTTATCACCAATTCGATTGATAACTTTTTGGGAAATGCAGCCTTGAAGCCAGAATTACAACAAGAAATTGAAGCTGGTTTTGAAGCCAAATTATTAAACGAGCGTATTGGGTTTGACTTTACGGTATATAATCGCAGCACCCGTAATCTTATTACAGAAGCGCCTCTTGATCCTTCTACCGGATACACCAGCACGTTGACCAACGTAGGTAAACTTAGCAATAAAGGTCTTGAATTAGGGTTAACCGGTAATGCTGTTACACGCGGAGCTTTCCGTTGGGATATCACCCTTAACTTTAACATCGTTCGTCCTGAAATCCTTGAGTTGGGTGGTGGACTTGAGGAGGTCGTTATCGCGGGCTTTACCAACCGTGGGAATTTTGCAATCCCCGGAAGGCCGTATAATATCATCAAAGGTAATGCTGTAAAAAAATCACCTGATGGCGAGCGAATTGTTCGTCCTAATGACGGACTTTATACGGTTGACCCGATCATCCGTGAAATTGGCAATCCTAACCCTGACTGGATGAGTTCATTGTTCAATACGTTTACGTATAAGGGATTCACACTGAATGTTCAAATGGATTATCGTCATGGTGGAGATATGTACGCATCAACACCTTCTGCTACTATTGGTCGTGGTGCCGTTTCAACTGACGTTGAGTATGGATACGATCAAACATTTGTATTGCCTGGCGTGCTTGAAGTAGATAACAATGCAGATGGTGTGGTGGACTCCTATCGCAAGAATGACAAGCAGGTAACGGCCGCTGATTATGGATTCAATGTTCAGTTTAACGGAACGGATGATACTTCCATGTTCGATGGATCATTCATTCGCCTTCGCGAAGTAACACTTGCCTATGAGTTCCCTAAAATAATGATGGGTAAGACACCTTTCAAGGCTGGATCGATCCAGGTCAATGGAAACAACTTATGGTTCAATGCCTACAATGTTCCGAAGAACGTAAACTTCGATCCTGAAGTGCTTAGCACAGGGGTTGGAAACGGAGCAGGGTTTGATTATCTGACAGGGCCAAGTGCAAGACGTTACGGTGTTGTGTTAAGGCTTACTTTCTAAACTTTAAATTTAAGCGACAATGAAGTTTCTAAAATCATTTTTCATAACGGGTTTAATTGTCCTGGCTACCTCATGTAACCTGGATTTATTGGACGACCCAAATGCCGTTAAGCTCTCTCAGACGGATCCTAGTTTATTGTTGAATAATATACAAATTGGCATGGCAGGATTTTTCAATACTGCCAGCACGTTTGGAATGCAGGTTACACGCCTTCAAAACTCGGGCGGTTCAGTCTACGAGAACTTTGCTAACCCGCAATCATACGATGGAATATGGACAGCAGCTTATGCCAATGTGCTTGAAGATTGCGATGTCTTGATTAAGCGAGCAGAAGAAAATAAGTATACAGTACACTCTGGTATGGCACGAATCATTCAGGCCTATACCCTATCAGTACTCGTGGATTATTTTGGCAATGTTCCTTTTTCAGATGCTTTGCAAAAGCAGAATTCGCTGAACCCAACTTTGGATAAAATGGAAGAACTGTATCCTGCTATCATAGCCATGCTGGATAAAGCAATCACTGACTTAAGGACAACACCCAATGCGGTTGCACCCCTTATCACAGATTTTTATTATGGAGGAAATACGACTCGCTGGATACGTTTGGCCAATTCGCTAAAACTTAAAATGTATCTGAACTTAAGGCTGACAAATGCCGCTGGTGCAACAGCTGGTATCACTACACTCTTAGCTGATGCTGCAGGCGTTATGTCGGCACAGTCAGATAGTTTTGTTTTTCGTTATGCCACCAATAATGCCGATCCTGATGTTCGGCATCCTAGATTTGTGGGAAACTATATTACAGGTGCTGGCGATTACATGGCCAACTATTTATTGTGGCAAATGTTTTATGGATATGACAGGCATACTGGCACAGCTCCATCTCAAGGAGATCCTCGCATGCGGTTTTATTTTTATCGCCAAAGAAGCAGTAATTCATCTGATCCGAACGAAATCAGGTGCGTAGCTCAAACTGCTCCTGCCCACTACCCTTTTTCTACTGGTACAGCAATTATTTATGGCACACCTGGGGTTCCTCCAGGCATTTCTACAAATGCAGCAAGCCAAGCCTGGGCACGTACTTTTTGTTTTCCAACTCCGATTGGATATTGGGGTCGCGAGCACGTTGATCCACAAGGTATTCCTCCTGATGGATTGGCGAGATCCACATGGGGTCCTTATCCAGCAGGCGGTCGTTTTGATGCCAATGTAAATGCTGGTGTTAACAACCCTGCATTGGGTATGCGTGGCGCTGGTATGCAACCGATTTTGATGCGTGCATCTGTGAATTTTATGAGAGCGGAGGCAGCTCTATTTCTTGGAGTAGGTGGCGCTGCAGATGCTCAATTTAGTTTGGGTGTGAATAACTCTTTAACTGATGTGCGTGATTGGTCGGTTAACGGAACTCTTGGAACGAGTGCTTTTGCATCTTCACCAAATGAAAGCGCTACGATCAATACATTTTACCCATCCGCTGCTTATACTGCCGATGCTGCTGCATATGCTGCTTCAGCGTTGGCGGCTTATAATTCGCAGACAGATAATAACGGAAGGTTAAATTTTATTGCCCGCGAGTATTGGATTTCATTGTTTGGATCAGGTGTTGAGTCTTATAACTTATACCGCAGAACAGGTTTCCCTAGCGGCATGCAGCCAACAGTCAACCCTGCTCCAGGAGCTTTTCCACGTTCTTTCTGGTATCCATCTTCTTTTGAAGCCAGGAATTCTCAGGTGGAACAAAAGGCTAACCTGACAGGAAAAATCTTCTGGGATAATTCTACAACCAACTTGGATTTTTAAGTCTTAAAACATGATCTATATGAAACTTAAGAAATATACATTACTAACAGGCTTGCTACTGGCACTGGTAAGCATCTCTTGCCGAGATGAAAGCTTGTATCCGCTTCCTTACGATGACCGTGAGATTGGAGCCTACATGAGATTGTATTCACTCACTTCCAATATTGTAGATTTGAATAACCTCGCGGGCAGTGGCCTTGATGGAACATTCGAAGCGGTAGATGGCAATGGTGGAAATGACCTTGCTGAATTCAGGATATTTGTGAGACATCGCAGAGGCACTGCCCTAACAAGTGAAGTCGCAGTGAAAACAATTCCTGCTTCTGATTTTGTGGATGTAGCTGAACCTACCCACTCCGAGTACAAGCGTGCAAAAATCAGGGTAACAGCCAGTGAAACAGTTACTGCTCTTGCTGGCGCAACCGGATTTCCTGGTTCGCTTCTCGCAGCAGATCAATTGATTTACAGAGGTGCGATGGTGCTTACTGATGGACGTGAATTCACGAACAGCAACACTACACCAAACATAACAGGTGGTCAGTTTTACAGCGCTTCCTTTTTATACACCTTAACCGTAAGGGCATTGACTGCCAGCACATGGACAGGAGCTTTTAGTTTGACACAGAATTCAATTTGGTCTCCTAATCATGCGGCCTTATTGCATACCCGTCCAGAGTTTCCTAGTTATATTAATCAGGTGTTGTTCCCTAATCAAACTGTTAATCTGGCAATTCCTGCGGCTGGACTTTCAACTGAACGTCAGTTCACAGTTTCTTACCGAGGACAAAATGTGACACTGCGTGTTAACCTTGAAAATGGAACAGTTTTCGTTCCTCTTCAAAATTCTACCGTTGATTGTTCAGAAGAGAGAGAGTTGTACTGGACAGCCCCTCCAGGTGGTAGCTTTGCTGTTACAGGATTGCCAGCAGGTGCCGTTATGCCGGCAGGAACGCCACAGGCAACAACACCTAATCAAGGGTCTTACGTAACAACTCAGGGTGCAGCCGTAGGCAATGTACTCACCATTGGTATTGATGATGATGCTGATGAATATGGACGTAGAAATGGTTATTGCACCTGGACAAGAAGAGTGAGGCTAACGTTAACCAAATTATAAGTGGCTCTTATTGTTTATTCATTCCAACGTTAAGTTCTTGGGATAGAATTATTGAAAGGCTCGCTTTACTAATGAAAATTGGTAAAGCCAGCCTTTTTTTGTGTCTTCGTTATTGATCTGTATTATAAAATATATGTGGATTGAATAACCACTTTCTGTTTTTTTCATATCTTTTTTCACATTTTCTAAAATAGTTTAATGGTTAAAAAAAAGCCTTCCTGGCCTGTCAGGCAGAATTTTATACTACTTTTTGGGGGGTTATCCACACAGTCTTTGTTAATAAATTCAGAAGAATGCATTTTCTTTTTTTGAATTTATCGTCTACTTTGGCGCTTTAAATTAATTCTTTAACCTAAACCTAAACCTATGAAGAAGTTTTTACTACTATGCTTCTCGTTCGTTTTTGTGCTCACCGCATGGGCCCAGGAACGGGTAATTTCAGGTAAAGTGACAGCACAAGAAGATGCTTCCGCTTTGCCAGGAGTGAACGTGGTACTGAAAGGTACTACTAACGGAACAGTTACCGATGCTGACGGTAACTTCAAATTGAATATCCCTTCGGCAGGGGGTGCTCTGGTGTTCTCTTTTATCGGGCTTCAGACCAATGAAGTCGTGATTGGAGATCGCTCGGTGATTGATGTGGCTCTTGGCCTCGACATTCAGCAATTGACTGAAGTGGTGGTAACTGCACAAGGTATCACAAGGGATCAAAAGTCTCTGGGATATGCCCAGACTACAATTACCTCCACCTTATTGGCGAACAAACCAGAGACTGATGTGGCTCGCGCTTTACAAGGAAGAACCCCAGGTCTTCAAATCCTGAATTCATCTGGTATGGCGGGTAGCTCATCGAAAATCAGTATACGTGGAAATAGTTCCATTACAGGAATCAATTCACCTCTTTGGGTGGTGAACGGTGTACCAATCAGCACGGATCAGAATGATATTAACGGGCAAGGTCAAAATAACTTCGTAGATGGAAACATTGCTCCTTCTCGCTTTCTGGATATTGACCCCAATAACATTGAGTCCATATCCGTTTTAAGAGGCCTAAGTGCAACCACCTTGTACGGTTCACAAGGAAGAAATGGTGTAATTCTGGTGACTACAAAAACCGGATCTTCCAAAGGCTCGAAAAACAAATTTGATGGTTCCCTAACGCAGTCTTATTTCACTGTTAAAGCCGTTATACCAGAATTTCAAAACAAATGGGCCAATGGTTTTGATGGCGCTTATGGTGAATTCTATAGCAACTGGGGGAATGTAATGGATGGTACACCTCAGCGGTTTAATCATCCTTATTATGAGCACAGACTTATGTTCCCGGAATTTCCAGAATTTCAAACTGCAGCAGCAACCTTGTTGCCTGGACAAACTATTCCTGGTTATATTCCTACGCCTGCCCCTAACAATGTGAAGGATTTCTTTCGAACCGGATCTTCCGCCACAACCTCTCTTAGTTTGGGTGCATCTTCCGAATATGGAAGTTTGAACTTCAGCTATAGTCATCTCAACGAGACTGGTTTCGTGCAACACAATGGTGTAAAGCGCGACAATATATCGTTAGGAGGAACGGCTAAGTTGACGAATAGATTAACCTTAACGAATGTGTTCAACTTTGCCAGAACGGATTTTCAAACACCCCCAACTGCAGCGGGTGATGCCTCAAATACATTTGGCGGTGGACCCTCCATTTTTGCCAACTTATTTTTTACGCCACGCAATATCGATTTGATGAACTGGCCCTATGAGGATAAAGTAACCAAAGGCAGTGTGTACTATCGCAATACCAAAGGGATTACCAACCCGCGGTGGATAGAGCAAAATGCTCGTCAAACCAGCGTTACAAATCGGTTCTTTTCCAGTACAAATTTTAATTACAAACTTGCGGATTGGATAAATGTTTCCTATCGTCTGGGTTTAGATACCTATTCGGATTTTCAAACATATTATAATAACAAGAGCGGTGATGCTGGATTTAGTGCTAACCTTACACCCGGTGCTTATCGTACGGCAACCGGTATTAGCACCATCCAGGACCATTCAGTTTTGGTGAACCTCAATAAAGACATAAGCTCTGATCTTAACATCAGCGGAGTGCTTGGATATAACTATAGACAGAATGATTTTCGCCAGGAAGGATTGGAGAGTTTAGGTCAGGTGGTTTTTGGTCTGCAGGAGCACAGAAACTTCACTAGCACCCTACCCAGGACTTGGAGAGGTGATCAACTGAATTATCAAACGAAAAGTGCCATTCAAGGCGTATTCGTTGATGCAAACCTTGGTTATAAGAATATGTTGTATGTTGGCCTGGCAGCCAGAAATGACTGGGCATCTGTTTTAGAGAAAGACAATAGATCTCAATTTTACCCTAGTGGTAGTATAGCCTTTCTTCCAACAGCGGCTTTTCCTGATTTTGCTTCCGCTGTGCTCGACTTCTTAAAGATTCGTGCTGCTTATGGAAGTTCTGCCAATTTTGGTTCACCCTACAACACAAGACCCTACCTTACCTTGAATACTCAAACTCGTGTGGATGGCACTGGCAACGTAGTTTCGTCTGCGTTACCTAGTTTGCTTGCTAACCCTAACCTGAAGCCTGAACTTTTAACTGAGGCTGAGTTTGGTATTGAGGCCGGAATGTTTGACAATAAACTCAAATTGAATGCTTCGTATTATAATAGAGTGGCGAAAGACCAGATTATCCAAAGAACACTGGATTATTCAACTGGCTTCAGTTCTACTTTCATTAATGCAGGATCCATTTCAAACAAAGGCATTGAATTATCAGTAACAGTTACACCCATTAAGAGTAACAACTGGAGATGGGATATAACAGGTAATTATACCAAAAACGTTTCAAAAGTGGAATCGTTACCTGATGGTTCTAAATCAATTTTGGTTGCCGGATTTTCAGACTTGGGAAACTTCGCTATTGAAGGTCAGCCATTGAACGTTATTCAAGGTACGTATGTGCCTAAAGCTCCAGACGGACAGTTACTAATAAATTCCACAGGAAGCTATGAGATATCCAGTGATGTTGCTGTTATCGCTGACCCCAATCCTAAATGGTTTGGTTCGCTTCTTACCAACCTCTCCTATAAATCAATTTCTTTTGGAATGCAGTGGGATTACGTTAGTGGAGGTCAGATATTCTCTTACAGCGCAGCTACTATGGTTGGTCGTGGAGTATCCAGGGATTTGCAGGATTTTGATCCAACCCTTCCTTTGATCCTGCCAGGAGTTATTGAGCAAAAAGACGGAAGTGGAAACGTGACAGGTTATACTCCTAACACTATTCCCTTAACCACGGCCGGAGTTTTCTTTAATAATACGATTGTAGGCGGAAGCGCTGACGATAGAGGTGTATACGATGCCAGCCGAATTCGCTTCAGAGAAGTATCCCTGAGTTATACGCTGCCACAAGCATGGGTTTCTAAATTGAAACTAACAGGTATAAATATTTCTGCTGTAGGTAACAATTTATGGTTCAGTGCTATTAACGCTCCTAAATACGCAAGAGCTGACTTCGATAGAACGGCTTCCGGCTCTGGCAATGGCGCAGGCTTTGATTACCTCGGAGGTCCCTCTGCTAGAAGGTATGGTGTGAACGTAAAGATTAACTTCTAACGATAAAGACATGAAGAATATATTTAAAAAAATCGGAATATTTTTTCTCCTCCTGGTTACAGCGTGTGATCTGGATGGAGACTTGGAAAACCCTAACCAAGTAAGTGTGACGGGTGCGGATGTTGACTTAATCATGAATAATATTCAGTTGAATTTTGCCGACTTCTTTCATTCGGCTGCCGGTTCGGTAGATCAATTGGTGCGTATGCAAGCTATGACAGGTGGTTATCGCTATCAGACGGCTTTCAATCCATCCAGCTTGAATAATTTATGGGACTTGGCATATAGAAATGTTTTGATTAGCAATCAAATTATGCAGCCCCTTGCCGCAGCCAAAGGCTTGACAACGCACGTAGCTGTCGGGAAAATTTTGGAGGCCTACACCTATCTTACGCTTGTTGATTTATTTGGAGATGTGCCACAGGCAGAGGCTCTGCAAGCTGCGTCTGGAAATTTTAATCCTGCGGCTACGACTGGTTCGAATGTCTATGCATATGCAATCCAATTACTGACAGATGCCAGAACTGAGTTGGCTAAAACCGGATCGGATGCTGGCGGAGCTCTTGGCAGGGATATTTTTTATGGTGGAAGCCGAGCCAATTGGACTGCTCTTGCCAATTCGTTGGAATTGAAAGCCTGGATTAACATTTCTATGATTCCTTCCAGAGCAGCAGAAGCCAATGCCAAAATTGCCGGTTTCGTTAATCTCTCAACAGGTGCTGCAGTAGCGAACCTGGTGGATACAGAGGCCGAAAACTTCCGTTATAAATATGGAACGGCTACTGTGCCAGCTGGCTCACGCCACCCTTGGTACGAGCAGTACTATGGCATTTCGCCTGGCACTGCTGGTGGTTATTTAAATAATTATTATTTGCACGAGGTATTTGGCAAATGGGATCCTGCTGACCCAGTTAATGTAGACAAAGTAGTTCAGGATCCTCGTTGGAGATATTATTTTTATCGCCAGGTTGGAAGTATTGATGTAAATGAATCTAAGTTTGACCCAAATGCAATCTTTTGCGGAGCACCTCCTCCACACTACACTGCTTGGGGCGGAGGTGTGTTCTGTGTTTTTGAACCCGGATTCTTTGGTCGCGATCATGGCGATGGTTCCGGTACTCCTCCTGATGGTGCGGCTATGACTTGCGCAGGTGCCTATCCTGCAGGTGGAAAAATTGACTTAAACCCAATTACTAACCTTAAATTCAATTCTTCTGCTAAGAGGGGAGATGGCACCAATGGAGCAGGGATTCAACCTATTTTCATGTCCTGGTTTACTGACTTTACCAGAGCTGAATTGATGGCCAGAGCCGGGCAGCCCGCAATTGCTAAAACAATATTGGCAACTGCCATTGGTAACTCCATTACCCAGATTAAAAACATCGTTACGGCTGGTGGTCAAACACTAACAGTAGGTGTAACAGCTTCTACTACCAATTATCAGGCAGCGGTTGCTACTCTTTACGATGCAGCTTCTATCAAAATGGATGTTATTGGTAAGGAGTATTGGATTTCGCTTTTTGGAAACGGCATAGAGGCTTACAATATGTATAGAAGAACTAGTGCGCCAAGAAATCTGCAACCTACTGTTCAGATTAGTTCAGATCCTTATTTCCGATCTATGGTTTACCCTGCTATTTTTGCCAACTTAAATAGCTCGGCCGTTCAAAAGAATGCGCTCGTTTCCAATAAAGTATTTTGGGATAATAATCCAGACAACCTTAACTAATCGAAAGAATCATGAAAAAGAGTTATATATTATTCCTGATAGCGCTGTTTGCTATTGTGGTTTCGTGTCGAGATGAATCGCTGGACCCTCTTCAATTTGCGAATGTTAAAAAGGGTTCTATTCTTGCATTGAGGGGAACACAATTAACCAACATTAGGGTTGGTGGAAAGCCTGGAGCTGAGGTTTTCCCTAAAATTGCAACGGGTGTTGAAAAGTTTGTTTTTGATGGGGAATTCTTGTCAGATGACCCATCTACTTTGGCAAGTGTTGATGTTTATGCCATAAAAGGATCGGGTGCTAGCACAACCAGGGTGTTGTTGACCAATGTTCCTTTTTCTCAATTCAAAACGGATGCCACCTATAAGCGACCATGGGTAACCATTTCGATTGATTTCAAGGATATTCTTTCGAAAATTGGATTAGCAAATACGTTTCCTTTGCCAAAAGCAACTGTTGATGCACTTTTAACTACCTACAGGGCTGGCATTCTTATCGAATGTGATCTCAATTTGGTGGATGGAACTAAGGTTTTAGCCGCTGAGATTGTGTCGCAAGGATTGTTTGGGAGTAATCAGTTTTACCCAGCCATGAGATTGAATTACGCAATGACAGACTATTGCTCATACGTTGCCGGTGATTGGTCAGGTACTTTTAATGCCACGGAGTTGTCGGATCTTTTTGGTGGTTACGGCCCCTATGATGCAAAGTTTACTCAGGACCTTGCTAACCCAAATAAATTCACTACCGATAATTGGTACGATTCGGGAATACCTGTTTACTTTATCTTTTCGCCTTCCGTTAATCCAGGTACGCAAATTGTAACGGTTCCAAGTCAGACTAATCCTGCTAATGCCGGAAGCACGATAGTTGGCTCAGGAACATATAATTCATGTCTGAAGGAGGCGTCAATAACGATGACTTATTCTAAAGGAACCACCGTTCTTGATCAGCTTGTTTGGAAGCTTGCCAAGAAATAAACTATTTTATCATGAGTAAAAAAACCCCTCTATAGGAAATAGAGGGGTTTTTTTTTGAGGAAAATTGGTCTTACAGAAATATTCATACCGTGAAGATTTTTCATAACATAATCTGGGATAAACTCAGGCCGGGAAAAGTTCACAGGCTTTGTGGCTGTTCTTTACACTGCAAGGGGAGTCTGAAATGCAGGCTTATTACCGGAAGTGGCTCACCAAACTCTTAACTTTACCTGTGATTTTGATATGTTTTAATATGAAACATTTGGTCCCTAAATTAATTATGTTCTTATGCTTTGTGCTGAGTTATGAAGTAAATGGCCAAAAGCCAATATTGTCTTCTAAGGAATTGCAGCAATTAGTTCCATCGTATATCAATGGGTTTCAACTTAGCCAGGAGCCAAAAGGCAAACTCATGAAGATCGGTAATTTGCAGTATTCTATGTGTGAACAAAACTTCACAAACGGGAAACGAAAAATAAAGGTATTGTTATTCGATTATAATGATGCTGACATTATGTACAATCAGGCAATAAATGATTGGAAGAACTTTTCTCCCATCTTTACAGATTCCGTTATCTTAAAACCCGTGGTAATGGGTAATTGTTCTGGTTGGCAATCTTATAGAAAGAGCACCAACATGGCTCAAATTTGCCTGGGAATTGGTGATCGTTTTTTGCTTACGCTTACTGGGGAAAATGTTGAACTTGAAATAATAAGTAAATATTTAGATGAATTTAGATTTGATCTATTTCCGAAATAAGTGTTTAATAATAGCCTTTTTTGTTTTTTACAATAAAGGTATTCTGGCCCTTGTAAATAAATGATTTTGAAGATTCGAGATTAATGCTCAGCTAAGTTGTTAAGCTGTGTGTTAAAAATTTATAGATGTTTATATAACTTCAAAGATAGAATTGATGAGCATTAGAAATAGTATCCTGTTTATTTTATTAATTTATTTCACAAATTGTCAGAACAATAAAACATTTGTTATTCCTAAAACAGATGCTGACAACGGAGGTCTGTTTTTGCCAGATGGATTTGGGGCATTAGTTGTTGCAGATAGTGTTGGCCCTACCAGGCATTTGGCAGTCAATGACAATGGTGATGTCTATGTAAAGCTGCGTATCACTACGGGTGATTCAGGCAACATGGCATTAAGAGATACAACTAATGATGGCAAGGCGGATATTTTTCAACGCTTTGGTGATTACCGAAATGATGGAAGTTTTGCAACTGAAATGAGAATACACAATGGTTATTTATATTTTAGTTCGGAGCTAGTGGTGTATAGGCAAAAGCTAACACCGTCTAAATTAATTCCAGAGGGCAAACCGGAAATATTAGTGGTGGATGATTATCCCATGAAATGGCACAACGCCAAGTCTTTGGCTTTCGACAATCAGGGTGGTATGTATGTTACTTTTAGTGCTCCAACAAATGTCTGTGAAGATTGGAGTTCAATTAATTATTCCGGTAGTGGTCCAACAGCAAATGTTAAAGGAGAATTTCCCTGTTCGCAATTAAATGACTTTGCAGGTATTTGGAAATTTGATGAAAACAAATTTGTACAACATCAATCAGATGGCCAACGATTTGCAACAGGATTAAGAAGTGTTGTAGCCATTTCATGGAATGAGGAAGATAACAGTTTGTATGCAGTGCAACACGGGAGAGATTATTTACACGGCCATGCCCCACAATATTTCAGCCCGTGGCAAAATGCTGTGTTACCGGCAGAAGAGTTTGTAGTGATTAAGGAAGGAGATGACTTCGGCTGGCCATATAGTTATTATGATCATTTCAAACAGAAACGAATGTTGGCGCCAGAATATGGTGGTGATGGTATTCAGGAAGCCAAGGGCTATGCAAATCCAATCATGGGTCTACCCGCCCATTGGGCACCTAATGATTTGCTATTTTACAAAGGGAATCAATTTCCTGCCCGATATAAAAAAGGAGCATTTATTGCATTTCATGGATCAACCAATCGTGCACCGTATCCTCAAGCGGGATATATTGTGGCATTCGTTCCTTTTGAAAATGCCCGCCTGCCGGATGGGCAGGGAAAACCAACGGATAAATGGGAGGTGTTTGCAGATGGTTTTGCTGGAGTAGACACTGTTATCAATATGAGTGATGCCAAATACAGACCCATGGGTTTATCAGAAGGGCCAGATGGTTCCTTGTATGTATCAGAGTCTACGAAAGGCAAGATATGGCGAATAATTTTTAATGCAGATCCAACTAAATTTGGAGAAGCGCAGCTTGTGAATATGGAGAAAAGAAAATCCAGAACCTATCTCAAAACACCTGATAAAAAAAATGATGATTCATCAATAAAGTACCAAAAAAACGGTACGCCTTAATTCGATAATTTGGCTTCAATAGAAGTTTGTAAATCCCATATTACCATATCTACTACCTAGTTGAATTGTATTTTACATCTATTGTTTTCTCTGCCTGAAAAGGTATTCCCTCTTTAGTAAGTCCCTCCACACGAATAATTATTGGACCGGTATCATCACTTGCAAAGCAAGTGATGTCCGTACTTCCTGTTTTGCCAACGATTAATGCTGGTGTCCAGTATAAGTTAGCACGCAAGTCAGGTACTCTTTCATTCTTGTTTGGTTTAAGATAATCGATGGCATAAAAATTCACTGCTTTACTTAGCCCCGCGATTGGGAAGAGATTATTTCCGGCAGTTGAAAATAGATTTCCTTTTTTTGATTCAACGAAGATAATGCCGTTCTCACCAAGTTTTCCAAGTAGACCTAATTTGTTAGGGTTATTAATGATTTTTATGGCTAGTAGAATTTCGGGCTTTATAGATAGGAAGAAAGGAGTATCCCGGCTCATAAAACCATCAATAATGTAGAGAGGATCATCTCCATATATTTTGACCGATCTCTCGTATCGATATGACATCCTGATGTTTTGCTTTGATCCTTTTTTCTGAAATTGAACAAAAGGAACTACTTCGCGTAGAAGGTCTTCCATGGTTGGGAACAATACATAGTCAGCTATTTTAATGGTGGCATCAGCACCCTGGAATTCTTCTTCAAGAATACTGTTAGGTCCTTGGACTTTAAGCGAAGTATTTTGTTCACGCCCGAAAAAAGAATATGAGTTAGTGATAATCTGTTTATTGAAAGCAAACTCTCCATAGGG
>JANOQK010000211.1:0-6630 GCA_031414855.1 Bacteroidia bacterium
CTCGAGGAACTAAGATGGCATGTGGTAAGGGCTGTTGGTGCAACTTTTATTTGCATGATCGTTGCCTTTGTCTTTATAAAAGAAATTTTCGAAAATATCGTTTTTGCCCCTGCGCGAATTGATTTCCCTGCCTTCAAATACATGTGCAAACTGGGCAAGCTGACAGGTTTCGATGAACTGTGTGTGGCAGAATTACCCTTCAAGGTGCAAAGCCGTAATATGACTGGGCAATTCATGATGTCACTCACCGCTGCTTTTGTAATTGGTTTGATCGTGGCCTTCCCCTATGTGGTGTGGGAATTATGGAGTTTTGTAAAGCCCGGTCTTCAGAACAAAGAACGAAAATTTTCGAAGGGTGCTGTTGTTGCCATTTCTTTCCTGTTTCTCCTGGGGGTTTCGTTTGGATATTTCATTCTCAGCCCTATGACCATCTGGTTTTTGTCAACCTATTCAATTAGCGATATGATCGTTAATGAATTTGACATAACTTCTTATGTATCTACAATTTCAAGTTTGATCCTGGGTTGTGGTCTTTTGTTTCAATTTCCGATGGTGATTTATTTTCTCTCCAAAGTTGGAATTGTGACGCCTGAATTGATGCGAAAATATCGCAAACATTCAATTGTTGTAATATTAATACTAGGCGCCATCATCACACCTTCCGGTGATCCTTTTAGCTTAACGGTCATCTCTTTACCTTTATATGTATTGTTTGAAATCAGTATTTATATTTCAAGTGTCGTGCTAAAACGCAAGCTAAAAGCCGAAGCGGCTGAATTACGAGCCGATCAACAAAGTTCATGATGGAGAAAATAGCAATCGGAGCAGATCATGCAGGGTTTGAATACAAAGAGTTATTGAAAAAATGGCTTGAGCAAAACGGATATGCATTAAAAGATTTTGGAACGTATAATAGCGATTCAGCCGACTATCCAGATTTCGCCCATCCTGTTGCCAATGCCGTAGAGAAAAAAGAATTTGAACTTGGCCTCCTTGTCTGCGGAAGCGCCAACGGTGTCGCGATCACAGCCAACAAACATCAAGGTGTGCGTGCTGCGATTTGCTGGAACGAAGAGCTGGCTGATCTTGCGCGACAGCATAATAATGCCAACGTACTTTGCCTTCCTGCACGTTACATCAGCATCGAGCTGGCCGAGAAAATTCTAGATCGCTTTCTTCATTCCAATTTTGAAGGCGGACGACATGAAAGAAGAGTTGGTAAGATTAGTTGTTAATCAATCTCCGTCATGCTGTGGGATATTTCTAGCAAATTAATGACAGCTTAACAAATCTATACGCTCGGTCGAAATGACTCAGGCGAGCGAAGTCAAAATTCATTTCTAAATCTTTCGGTACAACTCTCCGTCCCGTTTATACAATGGTTTCATCGCAGGAATTCTTTCAAAGATTTTTTTCATCAGATCATTAGGATCAATTATGATTTCGGGCGGGTCTTTTTCGAAAGCATCGTTGATCAACAAAATGTTTTCATAATAGTCAGGCTCCTCGAAAATAGTCCTTGATAAACTCCAGTCAGGGAAGTAGCCCGCCAATTTATTTTGTTTGTAAATACCCGGGTCATTCGTCAGCACTAAGATCCGTTTATCTTTAATTGTCTTTTCGTGGGGAGAAGTCTTTGGAAACATCGCTTCAAAATTTACACTCTTTATCCGGCCATAACGCGTCAGCAGGCTCATGCTCACTAAACTGATCAGAAAAATCCACAACATGCCTTCAGCAATCCGCTTTCTGCGAATGAGAAGCAAGTAGTGACTCACAAGGTAGGCCAACGAAGGAATAAAAGTGATAAAACTCTGCGGGGAAAGTTCTCGCACCACAAATACATGTATCAGCGCCACGAGCAACCAAAGAAACATTACCTGAAACAACTGAGATTGATACTTTGTGAAGCGCGCTTCACGGTTCAGCATAACTATGGCGAAGATAAAATAGAGGGTCGGCACAATCCCAAGCATGAGCAAGCTCTTCATTGAAATCAGGTTTATCCCGTTGAGGGTGAGATTAGGCAGATAATAATTTTGCCATAGTTCAGCGGTGTGACCCCAATAAAAATAAAGCGTGATCAATACTGCGTGAGGTAAAATAAATCCAAAGAGAAGCAAAAAAGCTTTCCTCAAATTAATCCTGGTGAAAGCCATTAATAGAAAAAGAGTGGCCAAAAGAAAAACAACATATGAAAAAATAAGTAGTGTTGCCATGCCTAGACTAATACCCAAATTCAGGATGGTTTCATCGCGCTGAATGCGAAATTCTATTTCTTTAAAAAGATTGTTAAGCGCCAGCAACAAAAAAGTGGAGGCCATTAACTCCGGAGAAAAAGAAAGGAAATCAAAAGAAAGAAAACATAGTAAACCGTAAATAAGTGCTGGCAAATAGGTATTGTCATTGTATGCCTTATTCACGATCAAAACGATCGCAAAAAAAGAGGCCTGGAAAAAGATAAGTAACAAGGACAAAGAATGGCGGACGGTCAATGAATTGCCAAAGATCCAATCCACGAAGCCTAAAATCGCTGAAGCCATCGGACCGGTTGAATCATACACCTGAATGTACATCAGCTTCCCACTGCTGACAGCCTCTCCTATCAGAAGACTCCGTAGTTCTAATAAGGTAATGGCCACTGGATCAATAAAAAGTGGAAGTGCCAATAAAATAAGGATGGCAAGTAGGCCAATCAGCCTATAGGGATCATTAATTCGAAAGAAGCGAAGCAACACGGAATTTGGTTAGGCTGCAAATAAATCAAAAAAGTCCATAAAAGTCCGTAGTCGATAGTCTTAGTGACGGGTATCTATTGTGGTTTACAATATACATTGATAATAGGCCATCAACTATGGACTTTCCTTATCTTTACACCATGGGTGGCACAGTAAGACAACAAAAATATGCGAAGCTGATTCAAAAAGAACTTAGCGATATTTTCCAACGAGACAGACGTGGCATATTGGGCAACTCCTTCGTTACTATTATGGAAGTGCGCATGAGTCCAGATTTGAGTGTTGCGAAAGTATATGTAAGCATGTCATTGGCGAAGGACAAAATCTCGGTATTAGATAAACTGAATACACACAAACCAGAAATAAGAAAGGCATTAGGAGAAAAAATCCGCAATCAGGCACGCATTGTTCCTCAGCTTGCTTTCTTTATTGACGAAGTGGAAGAAAGTGCAGAGCGAATTGAAGACCTGATCAAGAACCTGAATATTCCCAAAGGAGAAAAGGATTGATTCAAACTCAAACGTCTTACTGCCTTTGAATCTCCCGCTCTTCATCGCAAAACGTTACTTCCTTTCTAAGCGAAAGAAAAATTTCATTAATATCATTTCCATTCTTTCCGTAGTGGGCGTTGCATTTTCTACTGCGGCACTCATTATTGTTCTCTCTGTCTTTAATGGCCTGGAAGATTTACTGGGATCGCTTTATACTTCCTTTGATCCACAACTAAAAATTGAATCTGCCGAAGGAAAATCTTTCGAAATCAATGACGAACTCCGGGCTAAAATCAAAAAAGTTGAAGGGGTAGAAATCGTAACGGAGGTGATCGAAGACTTCGCCTATGTGCGCTACCGCGATGCTGACATGGTGGCAACAATACGAGGTGTGAGTGATAACTTTATTGATCAGAAGAGATTAGAGGGCCATATTGTAGATGGAGATTTAAAGTTGAGGGAAAAAGACATTCCGTTTGCAATTGTTGGAGGTGGTGTACGATACACCCTGTCTATTGCACTTGACGATGATATGTATGCACTTCAGGTATACTATATAAAAAATGTTAAGTCTTCTGCTTCTTTAGATCCATCTAAAATATATTCCCGAAAAAGTATCCGTCCTGGTGGCGTATTTTCTATAGAGAAAACATTTGACGAAAACTACATCTTTATGCCTCTTGATTTTGTGCAAGAGCTTTTAAACTATGAAAACAAACGCACTTTTCTGGAAGTAAAGACAGCAACTAGTGCTAACATATCAAGCGTTCAAAATGAAATCAAAAAGGTATTAGGCGAACGTTTTCATGTCCTTTCCAATGAAGAGCAGCATAAAGATTTATACCGCTTGCTCAAATTGGAAAAGCTGTTCACATTTCTTGCATTGTCATTGCTGCTTTTGGTGGGCTCAATTAATATTTTCTTTTCGCTCATGATGCTGGCCATCGACAAAAAGAAAGACATCACTATTCTTTCAGCTGTTGGTGCCGATGCTTCCCTGATCAGAAAAATATTTCTAACCGAAGGTGCCTTAATAGCAGGAATAGGCGCTGCGCTTGGACTTGTTTTGGGCGGTTCTGTTTGTTGGCTACAGGAAAATTACGGTCTGGTGTCCATGGGCATGGAAAGTGCCGTAATGCAAAACTATCCGGTAAAGATGCGCCTTCTTGATTTCTTCTACACAGGTTTAGTAATCGTTGTAATTACCATCGTTGTTTCCATTCATCCCGCCTCCCTGGCATCCAAAACATATTCAACTGAATACTTAGGCTGAACTGTACCAGAAACATGATCACGAACCTTTAGCATGTTTAAACATGTTTGTTTTAGAAATGAGTGTGACAGTTCGATGTATGTTCTGTTCCGAAATTGTACAATTTAGTTGCATTTTATTTCTTATTTTTCGATTCCGCTTAGTCCGAAACCTAGCAAATCATCAGTGATGAGGCTTCTTTTCATCCAAGTGGGTATCTAAATCCGGTTAAGAACAAAGTAAAAACGCCATGAAAGTTTCGGCAGCACAGCCGTTCCAAATCATTTACTCGCTGTACCAACACGAGTACCTTGGCTATATTTTCGAATCCTACATCATTCATTTAGATGAAAAAGGAAGGCTCACCTACCAACATCAAAACATCTCTTCAAAAAATGCCCGCGAGTTTGCCAAGGGCCTCGATAGCCGAGACTATGAGTTGATTGACCTCATGGACAAGATGAATCAGGATGAAGTGCTCAAAAAATTCTCAGCAAAAATCATGAAACCTGGAGAATTTTTTGCCAAGATCTATGACAAGCAAAAAGGAAATGAATTAATACAGGAACAGATTGAGCAGTATCTGGAGAAACTCCGGGCCGAGGCATTGGAAAAAATGAAAGGCAAGAGGCTCTATGAAATGGGCAATGATGGTGAGCCAACTTGGAAAAAATTAGAGGTGTTAGAAAAGCGCGCAAGTATACAGTTCCATTTTCGAAGGAGCGAAGAGAATACAAATTACTATCCCACCATTTCGTTTGAAGGAAAGAAATTAGAAATCCCCAGTCCTGCTGCTTATCTCGTCTGTAAGAATCCAGCATGGATGGTTTTAAATGGCAAGCTTTACGGGTTTGATAAACCTGTGGATGGAAAAAAGCTCCAGCCTTTTCTGGGTAAAAAATTTGTAGTCATTCCAAAAAATCTGGAAGAGACTTACTACAACCGCTTTGTAGCTCCCTTAATCGCTTCTTTTGATGACATTGAAGTGCAGGGTTTCGAAATTAATAAGAACGTCTATGAACCGCACCCACTATTAACAATTAGTGAGTTGGCTCAAGCCAGTAGCAAAGATGTTACCTCTCTTTTTGATTCAACCAATGAGCCAGCCTCCACAGATGAAGCCGGAAAAATTGTATTTGACCTTTCGTTCAAATATGGAAAGCATCGCTTTCGCGGAGATGCTTTTGGTTCCGTTAGTGTAACGGTCGAAAAGAAAGAGAATGATTACACGTTTCACCGTGTGAAACGAAATATAGATGCTGAAAAGAAATTTGCTCAAACTCTTATTAAGCTTGGACTACCCCTAAAAGGATTTCGCACAGCTGTGGAAAAAGCCCATGCCTTTTCATGGTTAAATGAAAACCGTGTTAATCTTTTAAATCTTGGATTTGAAGTAAGTCAGCCCGACAACCGCGACAAAAAATATTTTGTTGGCAAAGCTGTCATGGAATTGGAAGTAAAAGAAAATATAGATTGGTTTGATATTCACGCCAAGATCCGGTTTGGCGAATATGAGATTTCATTCAAAGAACTGCGGAAACTTATCCTCAAAAAGAAAGTGGAGTTTAAGTTGCCGAACGGTGAGATTGCTATTATTCCGGAAGCCTGGTTAATTAAGTATGGCGATCTTTTTGCCATGAGTGAAACACATGGTGATCACGAAAAACCTGTGTTGAAAAAATACCACCTCAACCTGTTAAAAGAATTACAGGAAGGCAACCTAGCCAAAGTGCACATGAGTGATAGACTGCGGCATCTGGAGTCTTTCACTGGGATAAAAGATTATCCCATGCCTGCCGGTTTTTCGGGTAAGTTGAGACCGTATCAAAAGGCGGGGTATAACTGGCTTAAATTCTTAAACGAATTTCATTTAGGCGGCTGCCTTGCTGATGACATGGGTCTTGGAAAGACCGTGCAAACCTTAACACTTTTGTTATCAGAAAAAGAAAAAGGAAACACTGGGACATCGCTATTGGTCATGCCTACATCTCTTACCTATAATTGGGAAATGGAGGCAGCAAAGTTTACACCCCAGTTAAAAATATTAAATTATACGGGCACACTTCGTAATAAGGATAGTGCAAGATTTGAAAAATACGATGTGGTGATCACGTCCTATGGTATTACGCGCCTTGATATTGAATCACTT
>JANOQK010000212.1:0-6848 GCA_031414855.1 Bacteroidia bacterium
TTTGCTCTTTCAAGTCTGCCCAAAAACTTCTCGTCTGTAATATCCAAATCACGTGTATTTGTACCCTTTCTGAGATGTTCTTTAACCGAAATCACAAAATTTGGAATCATTTCAGCAAACCATTGACGATTATCCCGATCATTTGCGTCAAGGAATGCATTTAGCTTGTGTGCTAAATTCCGGGTATTATTAACCATACTACCCCATAATTTTCTACCCTCCCACCATCGGTCATACGCTGAATTTGTTCTAAATACAAGGAATAAACCCAATACGATTCCTAGCAACGTATGCATGGAAATAGTGGTAATAAAATCATGCTCATGAAAGCGTAAGATGTCCAGCAAAACATAGCATAAAGTAGCTGAAAAAACTCCCATAAAAATCAAAACGGGCATTAGGGTGCGCATAACCCCTCGACTGTACGAATGAAAAATCATTGAAACCCAAACCTTAGAATTGTAAGCGATCATTTGCAGTAGGTTAATTGAATTATGGCGCAATAAACGGATTCAAAAAAAAAGAAGCAAACACTTACTCGAATCAGTAAGCGCCCTCCAGCCTAAGGACAGGTAATAGCCATCTTGTTCTATTTCCTAAGAAAAAAAATCAAGGTTTCGTGCAATTGGCCTATACTTGTGCAAAATTCACAAAATGAAAAAGGTATTGCTATTAATTGGTCTGCTGGGAACTATCTTTCAGACTTCCTTTGGCCAGTCAGATTATGTGATCACCGTTAAGGGCGATACACTATATGGCGCCCCAAAAATTCTTTCATATGACATTATTGACAGGGTGGAGCTTACGGTGGACAAAAAGAAAAAATCGTACACAGCTCGGGAGGTAAGGTCTATTTTCATGGATAGCATTACCTATCATTCCATTCGCCACGATAACCGATATGAGTATATGGTACTATTGAAAAGTGGATATCTTAGCTTGTATGGGTTTAGAGTAGAAAAACAATTTACTTACGATGGACGCTATCTCGTTAAGCTCGATGGTGAAGCCATAGAACTACCTAATATTGGATTCAAGAAAACCATGCAGGAATTTCTGAAAAATTGTGAGTCTGTAAGCGATCTGGTAAAAAGTGGAGAGCTCGGAAAAAAGCATCTCGATTCTCTTATTACACTTTATAATTCCTGTATTGATCAAAACAGTAAACCAACCTCATTACCCAATACACAAGTAACTGATACAAAAGTATCACTTCCTGCACTTGTCGCTTTGCAGGGAAAAATTGAACAATCTACACTTGATTCCAAACAAGATGTGTTAGACCTTCTTAAAGACATTAACAATAAAATACAAAGCAGCCAAGCAGTTCCAAACTATCTCATAGAAGGGCTTAAGGGATATTTAGTTAAAACTGAATTTAATTCAGATTTGGAAACATTGATAGAAGCACTGCCAAAGAAGTAGGCAGATTGACCTAGGCAAACGGCAACAGGAACAAATGAAGTCTCTATTTTCGTTTAAGATATTTAGTTAAGTTAATCAGTTTTTCACGATCGTAAAATAAAACATAGACAGAACAAACTGCCACTAGTACAGCATATAAAAACAATTGCCCTCCATCTGCTTTCACTTCAATTCCCAATAATAACAGGTGCATACAAATTGCACCAACCATTAAGCCCAGTCCCAGGCCGGCACCAAGCCAGGCGGTGGGAGTAATAATCAACAAAAAAGAGGCAATCAATTCTAATATACCGATTCCAATCCTCCCCCAAGGCTCCATTCCAACAGTGGTAAAAATGTAAACAGACTCCTCTGCACCCGTAAACTTGAAGTAAAGAGTCTGAAGCATAATAACGACCGCTACAATGCGTGCCACCCAATAAAAAATAGTTGCTACTTTCATGGAACAAACATGATCATTATAGTATTAGCACAAAGTCACGTGGTTGACAATTCATGGAATTACACAATCATTTTATAAATTTAAGAAAATAGATAAAAATGCCCCTTTCAGTTGATCCCGACATTGCCAAAGCGAAAACTCTAGGTACTGATTTCTATTTAAGTCGTCATTTTTATGAAAGTTCGAAAGAAAAGATCTTCGCACGGTCCTGGCAATTCATAGGAGATACTGATCTTGTGAAAGAACCCGGCTGGGTTACACCCGTCCATTTTCTGGAAAAGTTTATGGACGAACCCCTCCTGCTTTCGCACGATAAACAAGGTCAATTAAATTGTCTTTCGAACGTGTGCACGCACCGGGGAAATCTAGTAGTTGAAAAAGCCTGCAAACTTAATGACATCCGTTGCAAGTATCATGGAAGGAGATTTCAGCTCGATGGCAAGTTCCTTTCAATGCCTGAGTTTAAGGAAGTTGAAAACTTTCCGTCAGAAGCTGATAATCTTCATAAGCTTCCACTATTTCAGTGGAATAAATTGCTGTTTACCACGTTGAATTCATCTATCCTATCAGAAGCTTTTTTCGGTGATATGATGAAGCGTGTAAGTTGGATGCCACTGCACGACTTTCAGTTTCGACCCGAACATTCGCGCGACTATTTGATTGAAGCAAACTGGGCGTTGTATACGGAAAATTACCTCGAAGGATTCCACATTCCTTTTGTACACTCCAGTTTAAATGCGATGATTGATTATAGTAACTACACCGTTGAGCTATTTAAGTATTCTAGTTTGCAGATTGGCGCTGCGAAAGACATTGACTACGTATTTGATATTCCTTCTTCCTCTCCCGATCACGGTAAAAAAATCGGAGCCTATTATTTTTGGGTATTCCCAAATATGATGTTTAACTTTTATCCGTGGGGGCTATCGATCAATATTATCCGTCCTCTTGGTGTTTCCAAAACAAGAGTTTCATTCCTTTCCTACGTGTGGAATGAAAATAAACTCAGGCAAGGTGCAGGTGCCGATTTACATACCGTTGAAATGGAAGATCAGGATATTGTACAGAATGTTCAGAAAGGAATCCGGTCTCGCTTTTATCAACACGGGCGCTATTCCGTAACACGGGAAACGGGAACCCACCACTTTCATAGATTGATAGCTGAATTCATGCAATAACCTTCAGGATTTTGCAGTCAAAACAATTTTGATCAAAAATTCATAAGGCCTGCAATAATGTTCCTTTATAAACGTCATCATTAACTGAAAGGAAATCCATAATGAAAATCCTTAAACGAATCCTAATCAGTATTGGCATTCTCGTATTGGCACTGGCCTCATTAATCTTTTTAATTATGCAATCAGCACCCTTTGGCAATTTACCATCCGGCAAACGTTTGGATCGCATTAAGCAATCTCCCAATTATCGGGACGGAAGCTTTCAAAATATTTATAAAACAGAGATGATGGCAGAGAATGTCTCCTATCCAAAAATGATGTTAGACTTTTTAGGTAAAGGTGTGGATAGGGAACCCACGAAACTTTTGCCTTCCGTAAAAACAGATTTGAAGTACATCACAACAGAAGAACCTGTTATCATTTGGTTTGGACACTCTTCTTACTTAATAAAAGCTGACGGAAAAAATATTTTGGTTGATCCCGTCTTTAGTGAACGGGCTTCACCCTTTCAGTTCATGGGTTCAAAAAACTATGCTATTCAATCTCCTTATACCATAGCTGACTTTCCAGACATCGACATGGTGATTATCTCGCACGATCATTACGATCATCTGGATTACAACAGTATCCTTCAATTAAAATCAAAGACAAAACTCTTTTGTGTGGGTCTTGGTGTTGGCTCACACCTTGAACGATGGGGAATTGATTCCATAAAAATAAAAGAATTTGACTGGTGGCAATCTGAGCAAGTGTTTACTGGCTTTGAATTAACATCAACACCGGCACGTCATTTTTCAGGTCGTGGCTTTACCAGAAACCAAACGCTTTGGTCATCCTACGTTTTAAAAACGCCTTCGAAGAAAATCTATATAGGCGGAGATTCCGGTTACGATGCCTCTTTTAAGACGATTGGCGAAAAGTACGGGCCATTTGATCTATCCATTCTAGAATGCGGTCAATATGATAAGCAGTGGCCCTTCATACATTTGATGCCCGAAGAGACCGCGCAAGCTGCAGTTGACCTGAGTGGTAATGTGCTACTGCCTGTGCATTGGGCGAAGTTCACATTAGGGTTGCATCCTTGGAAGGAACCCGCAGAACGAGTAACGAAAGCTGCAGAATTACTAAAACAAACACTTACAACTCCTTTAATTGGTGAAGTTGTCGAATTCAATAAACCATTTCCTAATACAAAGTGGTGGGAAGGGATAAAGTAGTAGGCAATAAACAGAAGACAAAACGCCTGCCCGTTAAAATGGATCGATGATGAACTAAAAAATTCAATCCTTGTAGGCAGTTATTCTTAATTTTGTTGCCTCTGCAAAGAAATGAAACTACTTATCCAACGAATCCTTTCTCAGCGTTTTGGCTTAGCCGCCTTAATGGTAAGCCTTGTTCTGACCATCTCCTTCCTAACAAGGATTGTGTTAATGCTCAAATCCTTTTCAGGTGTTGACCTTACAATACTCAATCTCGCTGGCATTTTTATTCTTGGGCTATTTTATGATCTGATCAACGCAGGCTACTTCATAATTCCCTTAATGCTTTACCTGTGGTTAATGCCTGATAAACTATTCCGGAAAAAAGGGCACCGCTTTTTACTTTACGGAATCTTCTTCTTTTTCATTTTTGGATTGTTATTCAACGCTGTTTCTGAATTTTTTTTCTGGGATGAGTTCAACAGTCGTTTTAATTTTATTGCGGTTGACTATTTAGTGTATACAACAGAAGTAATTGGCAATATCCGACAGTCTTATCCGATTGAGTTAATCATCATAGTTCTTTTCATATTGGCGACAGTCTTTACTTATTTATTAAAACCCTTTATTAAACTGGCTACCAGCCATTCCATACGATTCAAAAAAAGAACAATATGGGCATTATGCATTTTGTTGATACCCTTCCTCTCATTTTTTACAATTAACAACAAACTTCATCGCTTTAGCGCGAATGCATTTGTCAACGAACTTTCAGGCAATGGTCTTTACGAATTATTTGCCGCTTATCTTAATAATGAATTGGACTACGAGCAGTTCTATTCTAAGCTTGACAATGCCCAAGCTTTTAAGCGCATCCGTGAATTAGTAAAGACTCCCGAAAGTGAATTTATCAGTTCGGATCCTCAAAGTATAGAACGAAAAATTAACAATCCTGGATCAGAACGGAAGTTGAATGTTATTATGATCAGTGTAGAAAGTTTCAGTGCCGACTTCATGCATATGTTTGGCAACACGGAAAATATCACACCCTATCTGGACTCATTGGCACAACATAGCTTAGTCTTCACCAATCTTTACGCTACTGGAACCCGCACCGTGCGCGGACTTGAAGCGCTTTCACTTTGCGTACCTCCTACCCCTGGTCAAAGTATTGTGCGCAGGCCAAACAATGAAAATCTCTTCAGCCTAGGAAAAGTTTTTAATACAAAAGGATACGAAAGCAAATACATCTACGGTGGCTATGGTTATTTCGATAATATGAACGGTTATTTTTCTGCGAATAATTATATCGTTGTGGATCGTAGTGCATTAAAGCCTGAAGAAATTGATTATGAAAATATCTGGGGTGTAGCCGATGAAAATCTCTTCACACTTGCCTTACGTGAAATTGATAAAACGATTGGCACGGGAAAGCCAGTCTTCGCGCAGGTGATGACGGTCTCAAATCACCGACCCTACACGTATCCTGATGGACGAATTGACATTCCATCGCATACCGGAAGAGAGGGTGCTGTTAAATATACTGACTATTCAATCGACAAATTCTTAAAAGAAGCAAGAAACAAACCGTGGTTTGACAGCACTGTTTTTGTCATTGTTGCCGACCATTGTGCATCGAGCGCAGGTAGAACCGAATTGCCCGTCAATAAATATCACATACCCATGATGATCTACTCGCCCGCCAACATTGCTCCAGCCAAAATGGAACGACTCATGAGCCAGATAGATATGGGGCCTACTCTGCTAGGACTCTTGAATTTTTCCTATACCAGTAAATTCTATGGATATGATATCTTTAAACTGGAGCCAGGGCGTGAACGCATTTTCATCAGCACGTACCAAAACCTTGGTTTCATTCACAATGGTAAAATGGTGCAACTAGATCCGCAGCAAAAAGTAACTACCTACACGCCCAACTTTGCGGATGGTTCCCTTACTAAAACACAAAATGATTCAGCGTTAATAGAAGATGCAATTACGTGGTATCAGGCAGCCAGCTATGCTTTTAAGAATGGGTTGATGAAATAAACCAGGGGTCAATTATTACCGGGTCGGATCATGTCGAAGTATTCGGGATGAGAAGAAATGTAGAACCAACCTACGATTAGGAGAAAAGTAAGGAAGAAGAGCATCCCGAGAATATACACGCCAACTCCTTTAGAGAACGCTTTGGCTTTACTTTGATAATCGAAAAGCTGAGATGACCCAACGCCATACAACGCCAGAGCAACTAAAGGTTGAATTTGCCGAAGCGGATTGTGACCCGTGAATTTATAAATGAATAAAGAAAGTATGCTGAGCCAGTAGATGTGCCCTTGTATGTAAAAAATCATCACGGAGTGTTCTAATAAATTGAAGCCGCTCTTTCGAAAAAGAATTCTGGATGACAAGACTGTAAATGGGATGACCAGAAAAGAAAAAATCTTCATGTTATCGGTTATCCACGCAGACAACATTTTGATAACTCTCTCCATACCCGAGTTCTCTTTAATGGGTGTAATCTGGGAAGCCTTAACAATCAAGTCGTAGAATGAAACTTCCATGATCGAAAGCAATAACAGAAAGACAGTTATCATTAAAAAG
>JANOQK010000213.1:0-7084 GCA_031414855.1 Bacteroidia bacterium
TGAGAGGAGCGCAGCTTGATAAAAAGCTGGAAGAAGTGTTTGCTGGAAAGTAATAAGTCTACGTTATTTAAAGGGTGTCAATACAACTAAGATTGACACCCTTTTTTTTGATGAAATTAAAATGAAACGAATTTAGTTTTATAGCCGATAAAAGAGAATACAAGATCTCCTTGGGTGATCTCAGATGTAAGAGTAAACCTTCCGCCCTGCATAGTCACTGTTCCGGTTGTTGTACCCGCTATGACGATGTTCATTCCGTCAATTGGTTTTCCATTTGCATCTTTTACTGTGCCCGATATTTCGGAAATGCCTGCTAATTTTTCATGCTTAACCTCGACTATGAAGTCTGAGGCGACTTCCTGTGGCTTATCCAAGGCGATAAAGGCTTTTCTTTGAGTATCGAAATTGAATGTTATAGGTAGAACCATCCTTTGTTTTACCACCTTCCCGCGCTGTTTAGCAGGATTCCATTTGGGTGCATTTTGTACCACACGAGCGGCTTCCTCATCACAGCCCCAACCGATTCCCTTTAAACTCGAAACATCCGAGATGTGCCCATCTTCGTTCACCACAAATTCAATAAACACTTGTCCGTTAATATTATTCTGACGGGCTTTTAAAGGATATGTAATTTCGGAACTAACGTATTTGAAAAATTCTGGCATTCCCCCAATAGGAGAGGCGGGTTCTTCAACGATGGTGAAGATTTCATCAGTGGTTTTTGTCAGGTCAGCAAGCTGTAGAGTTTGTTTTCCTTTTTCAAAGATGGCAAATCTGCGGTTATCACCTGTCACCTTGTTTACCATTATCCCCGAAAGCATTCCTCCGTACTTTGCTTCCAACTCTTCCAATTTTTTCTGGGCATCCTCCTCTGTTAGTTCCATTACAAAAAATGCTTTGGAAGGATTTTCGGATTGTTGTTTAGCTATCAATTGCTGAAGATCTGGGGGGTAATTCTCCGGGTCAACCATCGTAGATGTATCGGCTATATCTTTTATGTCATTCATCACCTGGTCCTGGCACGCAATAAATACAAACAGGCCAACTAATAAGAGCGCGATAGTGGACATCTTCCATCGCCTCAATTTTGTTTTTACAGTTTTCATCATGGCAATTCGTTTAAGGGTTAAAGAATTATTAAAATGATTGGCGATAGGGTAGTCGGCCGACTGCAAGGCAACCCTCGCCAGAAGGTTGCAATATTGATTCACATCACGATTTTCAACGGCCAATTGATCAGCCTGAAACTCATGGATGCTGGTAAATAGTGATTTGAAGTAGTAAACGGCTGGGTTAAACCAGAACACGATTTTAAGAAACTCCACTAACAAGATATCAAGTGAATGGAGTTTGGTGGCGTGTGCTATCTCATGCTTTATGATTTGATCCTTTTCTTCCAAAGAAAATAGAGACGTGTTTCCAATGAAGATGTAATGAAAGAAGGAAAAGGTGGGAAGGTCAGTGTTGCTTTCGATGATCTTGAATTTCCCTTCCATAAGAGAAGGCTTTGAATTTCGTAGATAAGTCACCACCCTACTTATTTTGATAATAAGTCTAACGAACAGTATGAGTGACACTGTGAGATAAATCCACTTTGCAACCACCCAATAACTGAAAGTAGAGGTAGCGACACTTTTCTCCACACTGCCAATGACCAGCTCTGGTAGAAAGTAGGTGGACATTGCCTCCCCAATGGAAGGAATGACACTTGAATCAGTTTGAATTTTAATAAGTGGGAACAGAAGCGATGCCGAAATTCCAATCAGCAAGAAAGCCCGCTTAATATCAAATTGCGTTTCTCTTCTCAAAAGCACTTCATAAAACAGAAGTGTGATCACCAATGCCAGATTGGCTTCAATGAGATAGTTCACATACCCATTCATGGCTTTTGTTGTTTAAGTTCCTCGAGTTTTTTTAACAGTTGATCGATATCGTTGGCATCCATTTTATTTTCAGAAGCAAAAAAAGAAACCAGACTTTGGATGGAGCCATTGAAGTATCCACCCACCAGGTTGTTCAAATAGAATTTTGTGTAATTGTCTTTACTCACCAACGGAAAATATTCGTGTGTCTTGCCATAGGCTTTGTAACCCACAAAACCTTTCTTCTCCAAAATGCGGGTGATGGTGGAAACAGTATTGTAAGCAGGTTTTGGGGAAGGCATCTGTTCAACAATATCTTTTACAAAAGCCCTCTCCAGCTTCCATAGGATTTGCATAATCTGGTCTTCTGCTTTGGTCAATTCTTTCATTGAGCTCATATGTTAACTAGTAATTACGTTGTAAAACTAAACTATTAGTTAAACACTACAAAGAGGAATGTGATATTTCTTAAAAAGCTGTTATTTCAGCTTATTCCGAAGGATCAACACTGCGGTTTTGTTGTCCATCCACTGTTGAAGGAGTGCAGAACCTGAAAGAATTATGATCAAAGCGGAGGTCGCGTATGACTATTGATCCAGCACTCTTTTGGTTTCAGAAATTCCTAAGGCATTGTATAAAAAATATCCAGGAACTGAGTTTTTGAAAGCCCCAAAGCTCGCAAATGTTGCTTTATTATGAATTCCGGAACGGGATCAATATGAGACTGAAGCGTGATTGGCCTCATTAAGTCATTTCTTACATAATGGTAATGACCTCCAGTTGTTCTCACATGTTTACAACCCATATGATCTAAAAATGTCTGGTAGTCTCTAAGGGAAATATTTCTGAGGTGGCGGGTAGACATGCACTATTAGCAAGGCATGGCGATTGTCTGGTCAAACTTTGTGAACTCCTTTTCATTCAAGATCTCTTGCAGGTAATCATTTTTAGTAATCAGTTCGGCAAGACCTGGGGTCTTGAATTTTCTATTTTTTACATCTGCTTGCTTTATGTTCCAACCCAACCGATTTAATTCCTTGGTGAGAGTTTTCTTGTTAAGCGTGTAACGAAAGAACTCAGCCACTGTTATCTCAAATGATTTTTTGGCTTCCTCTGGGTTTTTACCATACCCACTAAGATCGAATGAAGGGCTGTAAATGATTGTGTTTCCGCCTTCTTCAAATTGCAGCAGACCAACTGTAATATCTACCTTAGCGCTAGCAGCATCAAAATGGCCCTCGAAATTCAAATTTTGCATATATCTTAAGATAAGCTTACCTGCTCATTAACGAAGGTAGCCAGAAATAAGTGCTCTTAAAAGTCGCCTATATTTTATGAATGCCTTTCATATACTATTTCAGCTTATTTCGGAGGATTAACACAGCCGTTTTCTCATCCATCCAGTGCTGATAGACAGAGTCTGGCACAAGTGGGCGGAAGTCGAGAGCACCTAGGAGCAGGTCTTCGTCACCATCTCTGTCGAAGTCACCCGCTTCGATTTTTAACCACCGTCCTGATTTGGCAAGCTCGGTTGTCTGAGGTATGAATTGGTTATTTCTGTTTTCGAAATAAATGAATCCATCTTCAAAGTGGTTCTTGAAATCTGGGAAAAATGAAATGGCAGCAATATCTATGTCACCATCTGCATCGAAATCTCTAGCCACTGCCTCGGAGGCTCCATACATCGGATGAAACCATGTTTCTTCAAAGGTATCATGTCCCTTGTTTGTGAAAATCCTTACCCCGTGATACGGTTTTAAGATGATGGATAAATCAGCATTGTCTCCGTTTGTATACAAAATATCATAAAGGCCATCGTTATTAAAATCAGCGATATCAAAATAGCTGGATCCATAAACAGGAGGGAAGCGCAAGAGCATCTTAAGTTTGAATTCGAAATCACCTTCGTTTATAAAGAGCACAATCTTTTCATCAGCTTGAGAGGTGAGTGCAAGAATATCAGGAAGACCATCATTGTTAAAGTCCTTAACAATTACTTTTCGGGTGCCGGGCTGGGCATTGATTATCCTTTTTACAAATCCATTCTCAGTGCTTTCGTAAGCGAGCAGCGCTCCGGTGAAATTGCCGAATGCGCATACTACATAATCTTCTTTTCCATCTTCATTCAAATCAATTTTTTCAAAAAAGACCGGACGTTTAAGGGAGTCAATTAAAGTAGTAGTTGAATGTTTGTCCTTAGCTATTGATATAAGTTCTCCTTCGGCCTGATCATTGGGATCCATGTTACCCATAATCGTAAAATAGAGTTCTGATTCATTTTGAAAATTGATATAGGAAGGTGGGCTAGCCAATGGAAAGGAATCCGTTACTGTTAAATTTTTATCAAGCTTGAATAAGCGTGATTGCCGTGTGCCAATAAAGATATTTTGGTGAGCGGTATCTATTTCTAGCAATGTGATCAGTGGGTTGCCGTATTTACCTGGTAGTTTATAGGTGGATATCTCAAACTGACTAATAACCTTAGGGTTATTTCGCACAACTGTTGGCAGAGAATCAGGAGCATTTACGGTGAAGTAGTGACAAATACTTTCCCATTCTTTTTCAGTGACTACCGGATTGGCCGGCATTGTGCTTAAGAAAGTCAACAGATCTTCCGCAGGAACATCATTTTGATAGTCATAGGTTGATAAGCCAAGGTAAAGCCCCATTTTGGGCAATACTTTCTTATTCCAGGTAGTTTTGTCAAGCAAACCCGGTTCTGGAAACAAGTGGCATGAACTGCAATATTGTCGAGCTAGCTTATTTTCTAATTGCGATTGCGTTTGGCAAGACAAGCATAAAAGGACAAACCCAATAAAGAGAAGGGAAGGAAATAACTTAACAGGCATTTAACTATCAATAATTGGTTGTGAAACAGTAACTAAGAAGATTTGCCCCCATTCTTAGGGCTTGCTGCCGCTTTTCTTCCGGATCATTATGGATGCGGGCATCTTCCCAGCCATTTCCTAAGTCGCATTCGTAGGAATAAAAGACCACCAGACGACCTTCATAGATCAATCCAAATCCTTGGGATGGCTTTCCATCGTGTTCATGCACTTTTGGAAGCCCTTTCGGGAAATCAAACTTTTGATGATAGACCGGATGACTGAAAGGCAATTCTACCATTTCCAGCTCTGGAAAGACCTTTTTCAATTCAATACGTATGAATTTGTCCAAACCATAATTGTCATCTATGTGTAAAAAACCGCCTCCTATTAAATATGTCCTAAGGTTGGAGGCCTCTTCCATAGAGAAAATCACATTCCCGTGGCCAGTCATATATATATAAGGGTATAGGAATAAGTCAGGGCTTCCCACCTCTACTATATCCTCTTCAGGTTTTAGATTCGTCCCCAATTCCCTGTTGGAAAACCTGACCAGGTTGGGTAAGGCTGTTTTATTGGCATACCAATCACCTCCTCCACCGTATTTGAGTTTAGCAATTTTAATTTGATTTTGCCCAAAAAGGTCAAACGCACTTAAAAAAAGCACTATTGTAATTAAAAGACTTAACCTAAAGGTTACCAAAGGATATTGCTGAGCCATTGAATCATAAAATTATTTCCACCTACTTTTAAACCTTTGACATGGTTGCGTGTCAAAGCAACAAAAATCAACTCTAAAATTAACTTCAATATGAAAGATTTGCGCAATTACAGTAAAAAATTAGCCTTTGGCATTATAGCAATCTCAGCGGCTTTTGTTTGGTCATGTTCTGAAGAGGAGACAGCAGTTGTAACGACATCAGATACCCAAAATGTGCAGGGAGAATCTGTTACTGACTCGTATTTTGATGAATCCAACGATTTCTCATCAATTGCAGTAGGAGGCACAGCAGAAACCCTTAATGGAGGAAGAGAGAGCGGCAGGGAAAGTGGTGAGGTGAAAGGTTTGGGAGATATTGACAATCGCCTTGCGTGCGCAGTTGTAACTGTTGTAAAGGACGCAACCAGTACTATTCAACGTCCAAAAGGAGTTATTACCATCGACTTCAAAGATGGCTGCACCGATGCGAAGGGAAATATCAGAAAAGGAAAAATCATTATTACCTATACAGGCATACGCTTTATGCTAAACTCTACCATAGTAACAACCTTTAGTAATTACTATGTAAATGGAATTAAAATAGAGGGAACCAATACGTTGACTAACCTAACATCCGGGCTTGATTCGCCACCTAAGTTTAAGAATGAAGTGGTGGGTGGCAAAGTAACCTTTACGGATGGCAAGGTGGCTACTCGTGATCACGTATTAACCCGCGAATGGATTCGTGCTGCCAATCCTACTCAAGATTCATGGAAAGTGGAGGGCAGTGCTTCAGGAGTGACTCGCGAAGAAGTTACTTATCAAATGCAAATTATGGAGGCTTTGGTCTACAAGAGATCATGTGTGGCCAGCAAAGTGTTCATAGCTGTGGATGGAGTTAAAAAATTCACGAGTGGAGATAAAACGATGACGATTGATTTTGGAGTTGGCGATTGCGATAATAAAGTAACGGTTACTGTGAACGGTGTTTCTAAAGAAATAGAAATTAAAGCGGACGGTTCGAACTAAGAACAGCAAAATAATAGTGGCCTGCCCTGTCTGATAATATTGGACAGGGCAGGCTTTTTTATTTGGCTCAATCAATTGACCAAGGCTGAATGATCAGCCATTATCTTTTTGCTATCCCTATAACGATTAACTAATAACCATTAACTTTTCTTCGTCTTCATTAAACCTTTTGTGTTCAGTATACTCTAAGAAACAAAACAAATACAAACGACTATGAAAACAAGAATGAAAATTTCCTTCCTCGCGCTTACGGTTTCAGTATTTCTGATTTCGTGCGATGATAACAAGTTTGAATTTACAGCGAACGACAACTCCAACGTTCAAAATGAAGCTGTATCAGATTCTTATGCCGATGATGCCGATGACATTTCAAGTGTTGCGCTGTCTGCAGATGAGGCAACACTCAATGGAAAAGCATCGAGTACTGGCAGAAGGGTGTTTAAGGTTGCAGATATAGCCAAACGTCTCGACTGTGCTGAAGTTTCAATTGAACTGGCAGCCGACAATTCCACTACAATTCCTAAAGGCACGATCACGATTAATTTTGGAACAACAGGTTGTACCGATGCAAAAGGTAATGTTCGTAAAGGAATCATCCGGATAAAATACAGTGGCAGAAGGTTTATGCCCAACTCAACGGCAGAAACTACATTTGATGGTTACTCTAT
>JANOQK010000214.1:0-1912 GCA_031414855.1 Bacteroidia bacterium
CACTTTCTCCTCACTAAAAAAATTGATGGCTGATCACGGTGTTGAAGAAGAGGCTTACCTGAATATGGTGGTCACGGATGGTTCATTTATAGTAGGTACACGTTACTGCACCAATCCAAAAGAAGAGCCACTTACTTTATATCATTCCGAGGGCAGCAGGTATGTGGTTGAAGATGGTGTCACAAAAATGGAAGCTCCGAAAGATGATGATCAGGCCGTGCTGGTGGTCTCTGAAAAACTTACCGATGATAAAAGCTGGACCATGATCCCTGCGAATCATTTTGTGATTATTGAACCATCATTGAATGTAAAGGTAAGGCCGATAAGGGCGTAGCAAGGCATAGGGAATTAGGCATTGGGACTGCGATCTATACTGATTACATGGATACCTTTCAGGAAATACAATGGGTTCGCAAAATATCCGGTGAATATAGATTGAAAATTGAAACGACTAATGGTTATAAAATTTTGATTGGAAAACCGAAATCATTGCAAGAATTTTTGAAAAAGATGAACAAATTGTAATGGGTTGATTACACACGTTCAACATCTACCTTTACATCCAATGTCTGATTACCCGAGCCAAATACTACGCCTTTGATCGGTGCCACATCATGGTAATCTCGACCAAAAGCTATTGTGATATGTTTGTCTGATGGAAGAAGATTATTGGTAGGATCAAATTCTACCCAGCCAACATCTGGGAAGTACACAGAAACCCAGGCATGTGAAGCATCGCTACCCACCAATTTCTTCTTACCAGGTGGTGGTAGCGTCTCTATATAACCGCTTACATAACGTGCCGGAATACCCATGTTTCGAAGACATGCAATCATAAGATGAGCAAAATCCTGACAGACTCCCTTTTTCCCTTTTACGACTGCCTCGACAGGTGTATTGATGGTGGTGAAGCCTGGCTTGAATTCAATGGTCTTAAAAATCTTCTGCATCAGCGCCTGACAGCTATTCCAAAGCGTTGATTCATAGAGGAAACAATCCAATGCGAAATTTTTAATCTCCTCACTATCCGGAACGTATTGCGATGGGAGTACAAATTCAATCTCATCCTGATTCTCACGTGGACTATTTAGAAGAATTTGTTTAACATCTCTAGCTAAAACGAGAGATGCTGCCGCCATCTTGGCAGTTGGCCTTCCCTCAATATTCACTTCACTTATTGAAGTAATTTCAAGATGATCATGTTCTTTATAACTCGAAAAGAAGAGCAACGTATTCCCATAGAAATCGGTACGATAATTCATTTCGTCCGGTGCAGGATCTATGTTAATCTCTGACGAGATACATTGATGCTGAGGCAGGCTTAAGGGAGTTAAACAAAGTCTATTGAGGCAGGTGCTTACCGGCTCTTGATACTTATATGCTGTTGTATGGCGAATTTTGTACCTCATGACTTCGTTATCCGATAAAAGTTAATCGTTAATCGGTTCTATATTTAAATTTATTCAACAATTAACTACTAACGCTTCACTATTAACTACTCTTAAACTTCCAAATTAAACCCATCCTTCTCACCCTGATATTGATAGGTTGAATGACTGAAATAGTTGGCAGCCAATTTCGCTGAAAGAGTGGAAATTTTAGCACTCAACTCCTCACAAAAAGCATCAAGCTCTTTACGGAAATTGCTTTCTTTATCAAGGGTCATCAATTTATCAACCGTAATTAGGCGCACCATGCTATAGCATTCAAAGGAAAGATTTTCAATTTCATTGCTCCTTACTTTATTATCATTCTGAGGTAGCTGATCAATATATTTTTTCAACTGCTCCAGTTGAGCCAAAATAGAAACAGGATTTTGCTTATTTAAAAATAATAAGTCCAATGCCGGCTCTACATCAAAATAGGTGCGGTAGACCGATCGATAATTCGAAATATTTTGATTGCTGATCAA